>JAFGDY010000096.1 GCA_016931895.1 Anaerolineae bacterium | reverse complement strand
TTCACTTCCTGCTCTTGCACCTCAATTTGTTTCCGCTTCTCAATCACCTCCACCTGAACGGCTTCAGCCCGCACCTGCTGATTGGTAATATTCTGCTGGAGGGTGTAGGCCAGTTCCGCCTCGGCCTTTTTGCGGTTGACGTCCGCATCGTAAGATGCTTTCTGCACCGAATAATCTTTTTCGGATTCGGCAATTTTGGTTTCGGCCTGAAAACGAGCCGTTTCGCCCTCTTGCCGCGCCCTGGCTGAAGCAATAGCTGCATCTCGTTCGGCTTCGGCTTCACCAATAGTGGCGTCACGCTTGACTTCGGCAATGCGCTTGCGGCCCAAGGCATCCAGGTAGCCCTCCTCATCCTGGATGTCCTTGATCACAAACGAGTCAATGCGCAGGCCCATATTGCTCAAGTCGTCGGCGGAAACACTTTGCACCTGCTGGCCAAACGTTTCCCGGTCTTTGTAAATTTGTTCCACCGTGAGCGTGCCCAAAATAGCCCGCAAGTGACCGGCTAACGTTTCGTGCGCCACGTGTTCAATTTGTTCCTGTGACTTGGACAGAAAACGCTCCGCCGCTGTGGCAATAGATACCTCATCACTGCCAATTTTTACCTGGGCCACCCCGTCAACCATCACGGGCACGCCCTGAAGGGTGTAAACTTCTCGCACGGCCACATCAATGGTCATCAGTTCCAAGGATAAGTAGTCAACTCGCTCAATAATAGGTACAATAAACGCCCGCCCGCCGGTAACAATCCGATACCCGCGCTTTTCATAAGTTTTGTTTCCGGCCTCATCCATGCCGGTGAGAATCTTGTGCTGCCTACCGGAAACAACCAGCACCTCGTTGGGGCCAACCTTTTTGATGCGAGAGGCATAACCAATCAACAAGGCAAAGAATACAAAAACAACAGCAACTATAGCAAAAACAGTTAAGGTCATTGTCCCTCCTTATAACTATTGGTTAATTGTAACTGCTCAGGCATGCCATTTCGACCGAAGGGAGAAATCTTCTTGAAGTCGTCCCTTGAATAAGGAGATTTCTCGGCCTACAGCCTCGAAATGACATGAGGCTGAGTAATAACGATTAATTGATAGGTTGAGAATACTTTTATTTTTTTGATGCCGCTACAGATTTTTAGAAAACGATTCTGCTTTTTTACCGGGTAGAGTCTCTATCCAAAACTACTATCTTCATACCCTTTTTTCTTTTACCGGGGTTCGACAAAAGCAATGCTGCCGGCCAACTCTACCACCCGAACCACATCTCCCTGCTTAAAAGATTGTCCTGATCTGGTCCGGGCACTGTAAGTGGCTCTGGTGCCCCGGGAAACTACCGCAATTTGTCCCACTCCTTCTGCCGGAATGGGAATGGTGACTTCAGCAATCAGACCCACTACGTCCTGTTTAGTTCTCAAACTGGAGGTTTGCGGCGAAAAAACATAAATAAACAGAAGCTGGGCAATGATGCCGACCACCACCCCGCCACCCAAGGCATAAAACAAACTCCCTACATCAGATGCGCCCAAGAGTTGGGAAGAAATAATGCCAAACGCGCCAAAAGCAGTAACAAAACTGGCGATACTCATAGGGCTGATAGAAGGCAGGCCAATTTCACCCTGGTCAAACGAAGGCAGCTCGCCCGCATCAAGATCAACGCCCGGTATGTCTACATCACCGATGCCGGTGCCCAGCAGAATTAAAAGGGCGTAAACAAAGCCAATACCCAACAAGATCAAATAAACCGCATCGAGTAAATCCATACCCTATCTCCTTGTCGGTTCACGCTCAAGGTCCACTCACTTAAGGAGTGCAGACCCATTATACGACCAATTATGGTACATTACAAGTGTTGAAAAAGTGTATGTTAGAGTTATTATACCCCATAACCTTACCAATTTTTCGTAGTTAGACTACGAAAAATCGTAGTCTTTGCTGAATCTGGTCTATTTCAAGAGGAGGAATTTGGCCAAAGAAAAGAGAGACCTGGCCAGATATTGGCCGGTCTCCCTTTTGATTATTTGAGGATAAATTTGACGGGGTCTAAACGTACCGCTCGCGGATTTCAGAACTCACGTAGTCAAGAACGGCCACGGTAATAGCAATGAACCAGACCGCGATACCGGCGGCCTCATAATCCAGCAGCCGAATCCATTGGATGAGCAGGAAACCAATCCCACCGCCGCCCACCGCGCCAATAATGGTAGACATGCGCACGTTGATGTCCCAGCGATAAATGGTAAAAGAAATAAAGGGCGGAAGTACCTGCGGTATAACCGCATACATGATCGTTTGTAGACGGTTTGCGCCGGTGGCCTGCACCGCCTCAATGGGGCCGGAATCAATGCTTTCAATGGCTTCAGAGTATAACTTGCCCAACGCGGCTACACTGTGCAGGGTCAGCGCAATCACGCCCGCAAAGGGGCCTAAACCAACCCACAACACAGCAATGATGGCCCAAATCAGCGGCTCGATAGAACGAATAATGTTGAGAATGGTGCGCACAATATAGTAAAGCGTCATCGTGACCCAAGAGCCGGCCATCAGGTTGCGCGCAGCCGGAAAACTGACCGGGATGGCAAAGATAATGCCAAACAAGGTGGCCATCATGCCCAGGAAGATAGTTTCAATCATCTTCTCTATTGCCAGTTTCAGTTCGGAGCTGGCCTTCAGCCCGCCGACCTCACTGGTTTGCCGCGCCTGGATCTTGTGCATCTGCGGTCCTTCAGCGGCGCTGGGCGGAATCAGCCGGTACGGCATAACCACGTCTATCTCGAATCCGCCATTCTCATCGGTTACCGTACTCAAATACTCGCCCCTGGCGCGAATCCGAAATTCATTGCCAATAGGATCTTCCCACCATATTTCGGTTTTGGTGTTGGGCTTAAAATTTTCTCCAACCACGTGCAGGGTAGTGCCGGAAGTTACTTCACCGCCGCTATCTTGCTCGGACAGATTACCACAAGTAGGGCTGGCGACAATGTAGGCTTGGTCGCCTATTCTTATCGGCGTCATCGGAGGGGTATCGCTACAAGGAACCTCAATATCCGCCGAGGCCGCCACAATCTCTTTTTCCCGCACCAGTGCTTTTTCCCACGGCCAGAGTACCTTGCTCATAGCTGGCAACGCATCATCAAAGCCGGTGACCATCTGGTACAGGTTAATCTCAACAATTTGCCAACCCAAGCCAAAAAAAAGCAACAACACCAGGGCAAAAACACTGATCCCCCCCCTGGGCTTTTCCCCGGCCCTGGCGTTTCGGGCCTGCGTATAAGCGTCCCAGACAATCCATAACCATAGAAGGATAACCCCCAGAGCCATTACGCCCAGTAACGGTTGTAGTTGAATAGACTTGGTAAAGATATTCCAGAAACCTTCTTGCAGCCGGGCGGCCAGGTTTATCCGCCAGATTAACAGGCCAATAATACTGACCAAGCTAAACAGTAGCACCAAACCACGTTGAATCTGGTTTAAAAGCATCTGGCCCAGGCCGGGCACAATTAAAGAGAGTAACGTAGCCAAAAATGGTGACGCCCAACCGGGCGCCGTAATTTCTTGCGACTTTCGTCTTTTAGCCATTACACACCTCCCAGGCCGGCGCTCACCCCAACACGTTCGGCTTCCTGGCCGTAGATATCCTTAAATTGTTCGTCCGTCATCTGGCGAATATCTTCTCGCGTGCCGCGATAGACGATCTCACCCTGGCGTAAACCAATCACCCGCGTGGCGTACCGTTGCACCAGATCTAAATAGTGCAAACTACAAATAACGGTAATGCCGTCCTCCTGGTTTAGTTTTTCCAGGTTGCCCAAAATTGAATGGGCCAACACCGGGTCTAAACTGGCCACCGGCTCATCGGCCAGGATCATTTTAGGCTCCTGCATCAGGGCACGAGCAATGCCCACCCGCTGCTGCTGGCCGCCGCTCAACTCATCGGCTCGTTTAAAAGCTTGTTCGGGAATACCTAAACGCTCCAGGGCTTCCATCGCTCGCTTTTGGTCGGAGGCCGGAAACCGATTAAAAACGCTTTTCCAGGGCGACACATACCCCAATCGGCCACAAAGCACATTAGTAATCACCGGCGAACGTTTGACCAGGTTAAAATGCTGGAAGATCATGCCAATTTTACGCCGTACCCGCCGCAATTCGTCCCCGGAAACGGTTGTTATGTCCAAGCCGTCCCAAATGATTTGCCCTTCGGTGGGTTCAATGAGCCGGTTGATGCAACGCAGAAGGGTAGATTTACCGGAGCCGCTCAACCCAATCACCACCAAGAACTCACCATCTTCTACCTGAAAACTTACGTCCTTCAGGGCTACCGTGCCGTCATCGTAGATCTTGGTTAAATTCTTGACTGCTAGCATAAGAACTCCTTATTTATGACCAAAAAGGGGGGACGCGATAACGTCCCCCCTGTGCTGAATAAACTGGAAAGTTACAATTCTCAACGGGTACAGCTTATTGCAATGCTTCAATATCCATCCCGGCGGCGTCAAGCACTTGACGGAAAGGATCGTAGAAGCTGTCGTTGTGCGCTTCCAGCCCGGCCCAGGAATAGGCAATATCTAACGCTTCCTGACCCTCTTCGGTTCCGGCAATTTTCAACAGGGCCGCGTTAATTGTATCGCGTTTGTCTCGGGGAAAACTGGGCACATATTGCACGCCATCGTTGGGGATGTCGGCGGTTAGGGCAATAACATTGACCTTTTCCATTACATCCGGGTTTTCTTCTTCAATATTGCTGCGGGCATCCACATAAGTAGCCCCGGCATCACACTCACCATTGTAAACCGCAGATACAACGGCATCATGGCTACCGGCATCTACCACTTCCAGATCGGTATCGGTATTAATTCCGGCAGCGCGCATGGTGAGCATGGGGATAATCCAACCGCTGGTTGACAGCGGGTCAGGGCGGCAGAAGGTTTTACCGGCCAGACCGGCTACATCGGTGATGCCCGTATCGGCCCTGGCAATAATTTGGCCGTTGTAAGTTGGGCTACCATAACGCACAGAAACCAGTTCAGCTTCAGCGCATCCTTTTTCAGCGGCCAGCACGTAGGCAAAAGTAGCCAGAGACCCCATGTGCGCCTTGGGTGGATCGCTGCACATGGCCTCAATAACACCAGCATATTCGGTAGCCACATTGGTGGTGAAATACAGGCCCGTTTCTTTGTGTAACAGATCGGCCACAGCCTCAGCGCCGGCAGCCACCTCTTGCATTTCACCAGACGGCACAAAACTCCATACAATCGGGTTTTGCTCCGAGCCTACTTCAGGCTCGCCGGCACAGGCCGATAACACCAGGGCCAGAGTTAACACAAGCACCAGCAATAAAAATAAACGTTTCATGGGTAAAACTCCTCCTGATAAAATAAATTTTTAAAATTTGCTAGATTGCTTAACCTTTTTTAAGAGCTACCAAATTAAAATTTCCTAAAAACCTAAGCCTCACCCCCTTTCTTCATCATTGAACATTGGGAGAATCGGTTTAATAGATAGAATGAGGTTAGTCAATAAAGAGATCATCGAATCCTAACCTGTGATTTGGCAGAGTACATAGGCAAGCCCAATCCATTATAAACCACCTGGGAGTGGTAAGCAAACGGAAATGGTAGCTTTGGGCAGAGTATGCTAACTGCTAAAAGTCTCATTGACACCATACCTGACCTATGTTATCCTTTTTAAGGAACTTTGGAGGTCGCCTTGACAACGAGACATCTCTGCGTGGGGTCGTTGGCTCTTAACGATACCGTATATTCCGATGGCCGCACCAGCATGGCCGACCCAGGCGGCAACGCGCTTTACGCCTCGGTGGGCGGCAATATCTGGTCCGATCAAGTTGGCATTGTAGCGGTGGTTGGCTACGACTGGCCGCTTGATTATACCAACACCCTGAGCCAGAGCGCCATTACTACCGCGGGTCTGCTTAAAAAAGATCATGAAACGCTCCGCGCCTGGACCATTTACGAAGCCAGCGGTTACCGGCAGTATTTCTCGCGCAATACCGAGGTGGTTTTGCTTACCCCCAACCCTTTCCGCAGCACCCCCCTTACTACCGAGGAAGCCGCCGCCTACAGCGAGGCCGCCCGCCGGGTTCACTTACGTAATTCGCCCCTGCCCCAAGAGTTGCCAGACCTCTTGTGGCATGTTGACTCCATCCACCTCTCGCCCATGCGCATGGAAACCATGCTCACCTGGATTGACTATCTGCAAGACAAACCCGACATCTTTGTTTCGGTTGACATCCCCCCTTATCCCATCAACGGCAATTTGGACGATCCTGATCTGCTCAAACTGCTCCGGCGCGTTGACGCCTTTATGCCCAGCGAAGCCGAAGCCGACAGTTTAATGCCCGGTTTCAGGGCCAGAACCTTTTGCCGCGAAATCGCCGCCAGAGGCCCCAAAATGGTGGTCATCAAACAGGGCGACCATGGGGCCACCATCTACGAACGCGAGCGTAATCTTCTCTACCAGGTGCATCCTTATCCGGCTACAGTCAGTGATTTAACCGGCGCCGGCGACTCGTTTTGCGGCGGTTTTGCCGTTGGTTATCTTGAAACCGGCAACATGTTAGAGGCTGCGCTTTACGGCACGGTTTCCGCCTCCTTCATCATCGAAGGTTTTGGCGGGCTGCATGCCCTCAAAGTAACCCGCGCTCAAGCCGAAACGCGGTTGGCCGAACTGCGCCGGATCAATAAACTCCGCTCATAATCCCTAAAAAAATGGGGTTGAAACGGCATCCGGTTTCTGGTATAATCTTAATATAACGAGCCGGGGTCAAAATCAAATGCTAAAGATTGGGTTGTGTTAGAGGGTTTGCGAAAAACCCGCCGCCCACAAAATTTATCAATCCGAGACCCGCTCTGACCCAAAGCCCTCCGCAGTCTGGAGGGCTTTGCCATTGTCTCCTCTTTTTATATCTAACCTCATCCTGTGTTATAATGCCCAAACATCGTTTGGGTAAAGGCCCAAACATCGTTTGGGTAAAGGCCCAAACTGGGTATAAAACCGTGTATATCAGCCAACTCTCCTTAACCAACTATCGAAACTACAGCCGCCTGGTTCTCGATCTGCCGGCCGGGCCTATTTTGTTCCGCGGCGATAACGCTCATGGCAAAACAAACCTGCTGGAGTCTATTTGCTTTCTTTCCACCACCCGCAGCATCCACGCCCGCGCCGACCAACAATTGGTCAACTGGCTTGTCCTTAAACAAGAAACCCTTCCTTTTGCCAGGGTTGAGGCCACCGTCAAAAGCCGGCCGGAGACCTTTCAATTGGCCATCACCGTGGTGCGCGAGGGTGATAATATCCGCAAAGACATTCGCCTCAACGGCGCCAAAAAACGGGCCATGGACGTTATCGGCAAACTCACCACCGTGATGTTCCTGCCGGAAGACATCGAATTGGTCACCGGCGCCCCGGCCATCCGCCGCCGTTACCTGGATAGCACCCTTTGCCAAATCCACCCCAATTATTGCCAGGCCCTCAGCCGTTATAACAAAGTGCTGGCTCAACGCAATGCCTTGCTCAAAGAGTTGTTCAAACGCAACAGCGACTCCGATCAGCTTGTCTACTGGGATGAGCAATTGGCCCATAATGGGGCTATCCTGATTACCCAGCGCCATAACGCCGTTTTAGAGTTAGACACCGTTGCCCGCCGGCGGCACCGCGAGTTGAGCGGCGGCAAAGAAAGTTTGCGCCTGCACTACGCGCCCAGTTTTGACTTTTTCCAGCAGGCCAAACCCAATTACCAGTTACCCCTGCTTATGGAAGAACTGGCCCCTTACACCACCGCTGCGCCCCCGGTCAAAGAAGTGCGCCAAACATTCCTGGCCTGTTTGCAGCAAGCACACCGGGAAGAAATTAACCGGGGCGTCACCTTAACCGGCCCCCACCGGGACGATTTACACTTTTTGGTAGATGGCATTGACATGACCTTATACGGCTCGCGGGGCCAACAGCGCACCGCTGCCCTGAGCACCAAACTGGCTGAAATTGCCCTCATGCAGCAAGTGACCGGCGAAACGCCCGTGCTGCTGCTCGACGACGTAATGAGCGAACTGGACGCCGCCCGGCGAAAACAGGTGATTGAAATTGTAGACCAGGCCGGCCAGGCTTTTTTAACCACCACCGACTGGGAAGACTACGACCCGGATTTCCGTAACCGGGCCAGGCTATTTTCCGTAACCATGGGGCAGGTGGAACAGGCAACGTAACTTATTGGAGTCTGCCTGTTCCTCTGCTATAATTTTAAATATAAATTGGGAGCAGAGGGAAACACACCATGAGCGATAAAATCTTGCTAGTGGAAGACGAGCTGGCCATTGCCAAATTTGTCAGCCGGGGCCTCCAACGCGAAGGCTACACCGTTATCACCGCCGCCGATGGCGAAACAGGGTTGAACATGGCCTTTAGCGAGTTGCCCGACCTGATAATTTTAGATGTGATGCTGCCCGATATTGACGGTTTGACCGTTTGCCGCCGGCTTAGAGAGGCCGGCTTACAGATGCCTATTTTGATGCTTACGGCCAAAGACGCCATTCCCGACCGGGTGGCCGGTCTTGAAGCCGGCGCCGACGATTACCTGGTAAAACCGTTTGCCTTTGAAGAACTGCTGGCCCGCCTGCGGGCTTTAGGCCGGCGTAAAGCGCCCATTGAAACCGAAGCGCCCTTGACCTTTTTTGACCTAACCCTTAACCCCAGCACTCGCCTGGCCCAGCGCGGCGGCCGGAATATTGAATTGACGGCCAAAGAGTATGACCTGCTGGAACTGTTTATGCGCCACCCTAACCAGGTGCTCACCCGCGACCAAATTTATGAGCGCATCTGGGGCTACGATTTTGGCGGCGAGTCGAATATCATCGAAGTTTATATCCGTTACTTGCGCTCAAAACTGGAGGCCAATGGCGAGCCGCGTTTGCTGCACACGGTAAGAGGCGTTGGGTATGCCCTGCGCGAAAGCTGACCGGAGAGCGAGTTTGGAGGGATTCACGCTTGATAGTTTGGGCCGGGGGCCTATCTAAGTTAATGCCTATCCGAATTCGTTTGACCATCTGGTATACGTTCCTGCTGGGGGCTATTCTTGTTATCTTTAGCGTCTCTCTTTACCTGGTGCTAAAACTCTCGTTGCATGCCCAGGTGGATACAAACCTGCGCGACCGCGCTCAACAGGTTATCGCCGGGATCGAAACTCAAACCAAAATAGACTTGTTCACGGGCCAAATTATCATCCCCCAGGCCAATGTCTTCTCTTCGCCGGCCACCTTCATTCAGGTTATGCGCGCCGACGGCACGCTGGTGACCGCCAGCGACAACCTGGGCAACCAGCATATTCCGCCAAACGACGACATCCTGGCCGAAAACCTGAAAGGCCGGCCCGCTTTTAAAACGGTAATGATCCAACACATTCCTCTCAGGATCTACAGCACGCCCATTATTTTGGGAAACCGGGTGGTGGGAACGGTGCAGGTTGGCTACTCCTTAAGCGAGGTTGAGCATACCCTCCGTTACGTGCTGGTCTTTCTCATTGGCGGCGCCATCACCGTTTTAATTATAGCGGCCGTAGTTGGCGCGTTTCTGGCCCGGCAGTCCCTGCGCCCCATTGAAAAAATCAACCTGGCCGCCAACAAAATTGTCGGCGGCCAGGATTTAAAGCAACGTTTGCCCACGTCTGAAGTAAACGATGAAACCGGCCGTTTAACCCAAACCATTAATAACATGCTCCAGCGCCTGGACAACTTCTTTCAAGCCCAAATCCGCCTGAGCGCCGATGTTTCTCACGAACTGCGCACGCCCCTTACCACTATTCGGGGCAATGTTGACCTGCTGCGCCGCGGCGCGGCCCAAAATCCAGAGGAACTCAATGAAGCGCTAACAGTCATCGAGAGCGAACTGGACCGGATGTCGCGCCTGGTGGCCGATTTGCTTTTACTTTCCCAGGCCGATGCCGGTCTGAGCCTGCGGATGGAGGCGGTTGAACTGGATACCATTATTCTTGACGTTTATCGCCAAATCCGCTTAATGGCCAATGACATAAATATTCAACTGGGCCACGAAGACCAGGCCATTGTTAAAG
The DNA here is from genome assembly GCA_016931895.1 of Anaerolineae bacterium. Lineage (NCBI taxonomy): Bacteria > Bacillati > Chloroflexota > Anaerolineae > Anaerolineae bacterium. The sequence goes on along the minus strand of JAFGDY010000096.1, from coordinate 7,271 downwards.
GCGACGCCGACCGCCTGAAACAATTATTGATCAACCTGATGGTCAACGCCGTTAAACACACTCCACCCGGCGGCGCTATCACCCTCTCGCTTTACCGCGAACCGGAATGGGTGCGCATTACCGTGGCCGACACCGGCAAAGGGATTGCGCCCACCGATTTACCCCACATTTTTGAAAGATTCTACCGCGCCAAAAATAACGGCCCGGCGGGCTGCGGCCTGGGCCTCTCTATTGCCCAATGGATAGCCGAGGCCCACGGCGGGCAAATCACGGTCACCAGTGAGTTAGGCCAGGGTTCTGTTTTTACGCTCTGGCTGCCCCGAAAAAACGGGCGGTAAGGATGCTGAATGAAACTCTTGTCCTTGCTGGCTGCCTTACCCCGCCATCACCTGCTTAACCCTTCTGCTATGGCTACACCTCAACTAAACCTCTCGGTTGAAATTGCCGAAATCACGGTGGATTCCCGCCGGGTGGAACCCGGTGCCCTTTTTGTGGCCTACCGGGGCGTTAAGGTAGACGGCCATTGTTTTATCCCGGAGGCCCTGCAAAAAGGCGCGGCCGCCGTTGTGTGCGAAAATAAAGAGGCTATTTCCGCCTCTCTCTCTTCTCTGCCTTCTGTCCCCCTCATTCTCGTGCCCAACGGCCGCGAAGCCCTGGCCTATCTCTCGGCGGCCTGGCATCATTTCCCGGCCCGCCGGCTAACAATAGTTGGCCTCACCGGCACCGACGGCAAAACCACCACCACCCACCTGCTCTATGCCATGCTCTGCGCCGCCAATAAAAAGGTGGGTATGATCAACACGGTTAGCGCGGTGATTGGCCGCCAAACTTTGGAAACCGGCCTGCACACCACCACCCCCGACGCCCCCGACCTGCAACGTTACCTGGCCCAAATGGTTGCGGCCGGCGTGGAATACTGTTTATTAGAAGTCACCTCGCACGGCCTGTCGCAGCAGCGCGTGGCGGCGTGTGATTTTGATTGCGCCATTGTCACCAACATCACCCACGAACACCTGGATGCGCACGGCTCCCTGGAAAATTACCACGCCGCCAAAGCCTCGCTTTTTGAATCGCTGGCTACCGCGGCAGACAAGGGCCGGCCCAAAGTGGCCGTGCTCAACTGCGACGATGGGTCCTTTGCCTACCTCAAACAAAAACTGCTCTCCCCTGGCCCAAAATGGCTGGGATACAGCCTGGCCCACCATCCCGCAGCCGACCTGACGGCCCAAAACATTTTGTATCGGCCCGATAAAACCTGTTTTACCATTTGTGGGCACGGCCAACCTTTTCCCGTTGAAACGGCCCTGGTCGGCGACTACAACGTCAGTAATTGCCTGGCCGCGGCCACGGCGGCGCTGAAAGCGCTAGAGATTTCGCCGCAAGCGGTGCAACAAGGGCTGGCCGCTTTTTCCGGCGTGCCGGGCCGCATGGAGCGCATTGACGCCGGGCAGCCCTTTATCGCCATCGTTGACTTTGCCCACACCCCCAACTCCTTGCAACGCTCCCTGCGGGTGGCCCGCACGCTCAGCCCAGGCCGGGTGATTGCCGTTTTTGGCTGCGCCGGGCTGCGCGATGTGGCCAAACGGGCCATGATGGGCCGCATTGCCGCCGAGTTGGCCGATTTTACCCTGCTTACGGCCGAAGACCCGCGCACAGAGAACCTGGACAGCATCATCAATGAAGCGGCCCAGGCCATGCTGGCCAACGGCGCGATTGAAGGAGAAACGTTTGAGCGCGTGCCCGACCGGGGCCGGGCCATTTATCGGGCCACGCAACTGGCCCGGCCCGGCGATGTGGTTATCGCCCTGGGCAAAGGGCACGAACAAAGTATGTGCTTTGGCCAAACAGAGTACCCCTGGGACGACCGGGCCGCTATGCGCGCCGCCCTTCAAGGCGCGCCCTTGCTCACCCTGCCAACGGCCTGAGAGCGTGTTTCTCAAATCAAAATCTGTTCGTTCCCAAACTCGATTGGGGAACGAGAGGAAACGAGAAGAAGCTTCGGAGGGTAAGGCATCCAAGGATGCTGTCCCCCCAAAGACAATACTCAAACGGAGCAGCACCATGCGCAGAATCAGCCTGGCCTTTCTACTCTCTACTGTTTTTCTTGTCGCTCTTATCCTCTTTGGGGCCGGGCCAACCTTGGCCCAGCAGCCAACCCCGCCCCCGGCCAAAGGAAACGAAGCCCCGCCTCCTGCGCCGGGCGAAACGCCCGCTTTGCCCTCTCTCCAAATTGACCGGGCCTTACTCCCCAAAATTGAGCCTCAACTCCTCAAAAGGCTCACCACCCAAACCGGCCCGGCGCCCTTTATTGTTTACCTCAAAGCCACCACCAACCTCTCCGCCACAGTTGCTTCAACTTCAGACCTTGGCGCGTTGGGCAAACTTGAAGCGGTGGCCACCCGCGCGGCCATTGTCAATGCCCTCCAACAAACCGCCCGTGATACCCAGGCCGGGGTGCTGCAACAACTCAACACTCCGCCGGCCGGGGAACCGGCGGGACAGTCCCAGAGCGCGGCCACCAATATTCAACCGTTATGGATTGTTAATGCCGTAGCCGCCACCGGAAACCTGGAAACGGTGTTGGGGCTGGCCGCCCGCCCTGATGTGGCCATCGTCCGGCTGAATAAAGAACTGCAACTCAATCGCCCTGCCGTAAACGGGTCAGCCTTATCCTGGCCCCTGTTGGCTCCATTCCTCACGCCTCATTCTTCCCCCGCATGGGGCATCGCCAAAATCCGGGCCAACCTGGTGCATAATGCTTTGGGCATTGACGGCGGCGGTGTGGTGGTCGCCAATATTGATACCGGCGTAGATTGGCAACACCCGGCCCTGCAAACCAGATACCGGGGTTATACCGGCCCGGGCAAACTGCCCCAACACCTGGGCAATTGGTACGACGCCACCGGCCAGGGCGCCACTTATCCGGTAGACACCAATGGGCACGGCACGCACACCATGGGCACTATGGTGGGCGATAACGGCCTTGGCGTTGCCCCCGGCGCCAGGTGGATTGCGGTGAAAGGATTTGATAATTTTGGCTCCGCCTACTATAGCTGGCTGCACCAGGCCTTCCAATGGATTCTGGCTCCCAACGGCGACCCGGCCCTGGCCCCCAACATCGTTAATAACTCCTGGAGCAGTGATTGGGGCGCCGACCCGGAATTTCAGGCCGACGCGCAAGCGTTATTAGCTGCCGGCATCTACCCGGTTTTTTCGGCGGGCAATAACGGCCCCGGTTCCGGCACGGTCGGCTCGCCGGGCAGTTATACCGGCGCCTTTGCCGTTGGGGCCACCACCAGCGCCGACGAAATTGCCAACTTCTCCAGCCGCGGCCCTTCCCCCTGGGGCGCGCTCAAGCCCGAAGTAACCGCGCCGGGCAAGGACGTGCGCTCAACCTTGCCGGGAGGGGCTTATGGTGAACTTGATGGCACTTCAATGGCCGCGCCGCACGCGGCCGGCCTGGCCGCTTTGCTCTTACAGGCCTCGCCCGCGCTGGCCAATAATTTAAACGGTCTCTCCACGGCTATGATGTCTACCGCGGTGCCGCTGGGCAGCCCCGTTCCCAATAATACCTACGGTTGGGGGCGTATTGACGCCTACAACGCGGTTATGTCTGTAGCCTCGGTGGGCGCCTTGCAGGGGAATGTGACCGGGGCCGGTGGCCCCCTCAACAACGCTACCGTGCAAATTGCGGCCCACGGCGGTGGGCCAATCCTTAACGCCACTACCGATGCTGCCGGCCATTACCACCAGGGCCTGGCCGCCAACATCTACGATGCCACGGCAGCAGCCTTTGGGTATGCCCCGGCCACAATTTATGGCCTCAGCATTATTACCAATACCACCACCACCCAAAATTTCAGCCTGTCCCCCCTGCCCACCGGCACGCTCCTGGGCACGGTCAAAGACAAAAATACCAACGCCCCCCTGGCCGCCACCATCACCATTGACCATACCCCGGCCAGCGCCGCCACCAACCCCGCCACCGGCAGCTACAGCCTGAACCTGCCCATCGGCACTTACACCGCTACCGTTGTGGCTGCCGCGCACCGCATTAGCCAAACCGTCAACCTGACCATCAACGACGGCGCAACCGTGACCCAAAACTTTTTGTTAGACCCCGCCCCCACCATTCTGCTGGTTGACAGCGGCCGCTGGTACCAGGAAAGTGAAATTGGCTATTACCAGCAAGCCCTGGCCGACGCGCTTTATCCTTACGACACCTGGTCCATCACCAATCCCTTTGAGTCTCCCAACGACGTACCTACTGCCGCGACCCTGCTGAACTACGACCTGGTCATCTGGTCGGCGCCCCTGGATTCGCCGGGCTACGTGGGGGCCAACAAGGCCCTGGAAGATTTCCTGGCCGGCGGTCGCAAGCTGTTGCTCAGCGGCCAGGACGTGGCCTATTTTGACGGCGGCGGCGACATCTTTGTCAGGCCGGCCTCCTATTTTAAAGACTATCTAAAAACCAGCTTTGTTAAGGAGAACTTCTCCGGTGTTTATGCCGTTAGCGGCGTGGCCGGCGAACCCTGGGCCGGTCTGTCACTAAATATTTCCGGCGGCGACGGCGCAAACAACCAGACTTTTCCCGACATCATTGCCAACGCCGACAGCGATTTTGCCGGGCCGTTGCTGGCCTATAGTGACGGCGCCCTGGCCGGGCTGCACGTGGGCCTCTGCGTACCCTACCGGGCCATGTTCCTGCCCTTTGGCTTTGAAGCCATCAACAGCCGGGCCAACCGACAGGCCGTAATGCAGCAGGCCATCAATTGGCTCACCCAATCACCCGCCGCCTACGGGGTTGAGCTAACCCCGCCCCAAGAAACCCAAATCGGCAGTTTTGGCGCGGTTGTGCCGCACACCGTCCGCCTGCGTAACACCGGCGCCAACAACGATAGTTACACCTTAAGCCTGAGCAGCGGCACGCCTTATGCCTGGCCGCTGGCGCCTGCGCCGCCGGCTTTTATCTCTTTGACCACCTGCCAATCGCAAACCCTTAACTTTGGCGTGCAGGCCGCCGCCACTACCTGGCACATCTCCGACACCCTGACCATCACCGCCCGCTCGGTCGGCGCGCCCGGCCTCACCGACGTGGCTACCCGCACCACCAAAACTCCGGCCCCGGTGTTGCTGGTGGACGACGATCGCTGGTACAGTTTTGCCGCAGAATTTAAGACCGCCCTGGAAACCAACTACATCCCCTACGATTACTGGTACGTGCCTAAATCATGGAGCGGGCCGGTGCCGCCCAGCCCGCCCCTGACCACGTTGCAAATGTATCCAATGATAGTCTGGTATACGGCTTACGATTGGTACCAGCCGTTAACAACAGAAGAGGAAACCCGCCTGGCCGCTTACCTGGACGGCGGCGGACGCCTCTTCTTTAGCAGTCAAGATTACATCTACAATCTGCCCGATAACACCCCCGGCCCTTTTGCCCAAACCTACCTGGGCGTACTGGCTCATACCGAAGATTACAGCAGCACCACCACTACCGGCCAAAAAGAGAACCTGGTGGGCCATCGCCTGGGGCCTTACGCCCTCACCTTTCCCCCCGGTTACGACAACTGGACCGATGCCCTGACCCCCACCACCAGCGCCCAAATTGCCACCGTGGGCCAGGACGGTCAGCCCAACGGCTTGACCCAGGCCGGCACAGGCCCCGGCGGCCGGGCCTGGCAGACCAACTTTTTAGCCTACGGCCCTGAACTTCTGCCCACGGCCGCCCGGGCCAGGCTGATGCAGCGTTCCGTGGGCTGGCTCAGTTGGTTAGGCCGGTCTACCGTTAAGCCCCATGTTTCGACGGCGCTGGACGGCGACCTCATCACCTATACTGCCGCCCTCACCAACAACGGCTGGACCGGCCTAACCGCTATCTTCACCGCCACCCTCCCGGCTGAATTGGCTTTAACCACAGCCTCACCGGGGTTAATTCCCTCCGGCAATAACCTGGTGTGGACCGGCCCGCTGGCGCCAAACCAGAGCCAGGTGCTCACCTACACCGTGGCCATTACCAGCCCCTTACCCCTGGGCACTCTGATCAGCCAGACCAGTTGGCTGGCCTATCCGGAGCACAACCTTGTTTTTGACCGCATCGCCGACGTGTACGTCAACTTCCCCTTCCTCAACGCCTCTGCCATAACCGTCCAACCCGCCTACGGCGTGGAACCCAACGACGTGCTCACCTACACCCTCATCTTAAAAAATACCGGCCTGGTAGACGATCCCATGGTCACTACCACCAATACCCTGCCCCCCATGCTCAGCCTGGTTTCAGTAGGCACACCCAGCCGGGGCAGTGTGATTGTGGGCGGTAAAAGCATTACCTGGACCACGCCCCTGTCTAAAAACCAAACCGCCACCCTCACCTACCAGGCCCTTATTGACTACCGGCCCACCAACCCGGCCGGCCACATCCAGAACACGGCCTACGTAAACGATAACCTGAACGAGCCATTGGTCCTGACCGCCTCTGCCGCCTTTTACACCCACCCCATGTACCTGCCCATCATTGTTAAGCAAAGCCAGGGACAATAAAGAAAGGGGTTTCTCGGCCTACGGCCCATTCGCTGCGTTCAGGGCAGGCTCTCGAAATGACATGCAGGTGAGCAATTACGTTCATTAAGACAGGAGACAGATATGGACAAAAATTCACAAATAACCGGCAATATTGACCCTTTTGAGTTACCAAAGTTGTATAAATACCTGCGCGTGGTAGACGTTTGTGACGCAATGGACGGCATTGGTTATTTTGACATCGGTTTGATGTCCCCCGAAATTCGCCCCCTTTGGTTGGGGATGAAATTCTGGGGGGTGGCCTTAACCATCCGTTGTGTTCCGGCTAACCGCCCCATGTGGAAACTGGATACCACCGAAGATATTGTCAACGCGCACAGGATATGGTTTAGAGAAATGGGCCATATTGGGATTGACGATATAGTCCGGCCCGGCCACGTAGTGGTGATGGATTCGGGCGGCGGGCGGGAGGTTGGTTTCTGGGGTTCCGAGAACAGTATGGGCGCAATTCGTAAAGGCGCGGTGGGTATTATTACCGACGGTTACTGCCGGGATACGGCCGAAGTGGCCCTGCAAAAAACGCCGGTCTGCGCCCGGGCCAGAGGCCGGACTATTATTCCGGGCCGGATTGAAGTGGCCGAAGTGCAGGCCAAAATTGCTTGCGGCGGCGTGCAGGTGAGGCCCGGCGACATTGTTGGCTGCGACGACGACGGCATTGTGGTGGTGCCGCTTGAAGTGGCCGGGGAAGTGGC
>JAFGDY010000095.1 GCA_016931895.1 Anaerolineae bacterium | reverse complement strand
TGTTTTGCCGGCACCAACACCATTTTCACCGGCTTTCTGCGGGGTGATGACCTGGCCCACGCCTACGCTGCCGCCGATATATTTGCTTTCCCATCGGCCAATGAAACATTGGGAAATGTGGTGCTGGAAGCGATGGCTTCGGGGTTGCCGGTCGTCGCGCCGCGATCCGGCGGGGTATTGGACAACGTCATTGATAAAAAAACAGGATTGTTGTTTGCGCCGGAAAGTCAAGATGATTTCACTACTGCCATCAACAAGCTTGTTACGCACGAATGGTATGCTCGCCGGTTGGGTCACGTCGGCCGCAAACATGCTGAACAAAAGAATTGGGAGACAATTCTGGACGGGCTACTGGATGACTATGCCCTGCTGATTAGCCGTCAAACAGAATTTTTGGCATTTAGTTCTGGCAGAAGGGTGGCCTGAGTTGGAGGGCTGAGGTTTTAGCTAAAACCTGCGTGCTCAAAAAGGAAGGTCAGTAAACCTATTATCGCTCCACCGGCTATCAACCAGGTTGAATTGACCCGGAAACGAATCAACAATCCTAAAGAGACAAGGGCCATAAAAATAGTCAGCGGGTCAATGAGTGAAGCGATACCCAATTGCCAGGTTACCGCCGCCATTAAACCAAGTGAGGCCACATTGACCCCATCTAATAAACCACTGATCCAAACTGAGTTGCGTATCCGCGGTATCAGCGGATTAGAAACAGCCACAAAGATAAAGGAAGGCAAAAAAATGCCAAGCGTAGCCAGCAGCGCTCCGGGAATTCCTCCCAGCACGAAGCCAATGAATGTGGCGGTGGTGAAGACCGGACCGGGCGTTATCTGCCCAATCGCCACGGCATCGAGCAGTTGCTGGTCGGTGAGCCAACCATACCGGACCACCAGATCGGCCCGGAGAAAAGCCAGCAGCACGTAACCGCTGCCGTATAAAACGGCCCCAATCTTCAAAAAAGTAAAAAACACCAGCGGCAAACTGACCGGGGTAGGGGCCAACGCAGAGAAGCCGAGCATGTTCAACCCGGCCAATGGCGGCGCAAACAAGATTCCTAACGCTCGTTTTTTCAGTTGTTGGATGTTTGTGCCTATCATCACCAATAAACCCCCGGCAAAGAGCAAGGCGATTTCGTTGAGGCCAAAAAAGTACAGAACAAAAACGGCCACGCCAACAAGCGTGAGGGCCAGGTTTTTGGCCGCCTTGCGCCCCAACTGCCAAAGCGCCTGCCCGATAATGGCAATGACCACCGGCTTGACGCCATACAATAACCACTCAACTTGAGGCGTAGCGCCAAATTGAACATAGCCCCATGCCAGCGCCATAACTATGAGCATGGCCGGCAAAATAAAACAAACCCCGCCCGCGATCAATCCCCACCAGCCTGCTCGCAGAAAGCTTATATGGATGGCCATTTCGGTGGAGTTGGGGCCGGGGATAAGGTTAGTAGCGCCCACTAGATCAAGGAATTCTTGGTCGTTGAGCCACTGCCGCCGCTTTACCGTTTCGTTGTGCATCATGGCAATGTGAGCGGCAGGTCCCCCAAAAGCGGTCAAGCCCAATTTTAGAAACAGGATAATAACTTCGGCCAATCTTTGAAACAAGGTGTAGACCTATACCTCAATTAATGCTGCCGGGGGCTTGTTTGGGATGATGGTAATACCCCGGCTTGCGTTCTTGGAGAACAGGTAGTGTACACAGCATACTGGTGATTTTCCACATGGTTCCGCCGGGCCGAACCATATCTTCTTCAATAGCTCGGCGCAAGTCGGCGCCGGTGCGGCCCGGAAACCAGGTGAAAGCCTGACCGGTGGTGTAGGGAATATGCGAGTCGCTGGCCCCCAGACGGGGTAAACGTTGCCCCAACCAGCGATTAACGAAGCCGGCCCACACATTGCCGGGCAAACTCAGCGGGCAGCCATGCCGCACTTCAACTCCATCAAAGGGCAAGTGTCGAATAGCGTTGCCCACACTCTCCATCTCCCAACCATAAACAAAGGGGTGAGGCGCAATGGCCAGCCCGCCTTGTTGATGAATGGCGTTAACCGCTTCGGCAGCGGTGGCTTGTTTGGGCAGGGTTGCGTGTAGGAATAGACCTAACACGTCGCCGTTGCCGGTGGTTACTTCTTGCCCGATAATGACTTCAAGGTCTGGATGGTACCGGCGAGCATAATCGCGGGCAATAAATGCGCCTTCGGTTGTATCATGGTCGGTAATGGCTATCACGTTTACCGAGGTGTTTTCGGCAATAAAATCAATGGTTTCAGGGGGGGACAGGTAGCCATCGCTATAGGTGGTGTGAAGATGTAAGTCGGCTTTGCCCCAACTTACACCCGTTGTTTTTGATAGTGTTGTTAAATTCATAATTTTCTTCAATCTCTTTTTTGACTATACAGCTCGGGCTGCCTTCGCCATTGAAAAAGAGATTCGCACGGTGCGGGGGAACACTAATGAGCCAGTTGCTTAGGTCTCTTAAACAGCCACTTGACAATTCATGCCAATAGGGAGTCTACCCCTAACACATTAAGAATTTTTTAAGCGATGATTAACGAGCGGTTAAATATGTGTAAAGTTTAATTGAGTTTTGGGTACAGTTATGGAAAAGCAATCTTATTTAACCCCTTGGCAAGTGGGGTGGACGGGCTTACTTTGATGGCGTAAGGGTAGGTGAGCAGGTTTTGATACAAACCGGCGTAACATTGAACCGTGATGGGCAAACTGTGCGCTTGCGCTCTGGCCAAACTGGCGGCTCTCATTTGGGGCCACTGCGCTTTGGCGTCAGCCAGCATCGCCAGACCGTGCGCCGCATCGCTGATACTGCCGAGTTGAAACAGATAACCGTTCACTTTGTGCTCAACCAACTCGGGCAGGGCGCGGGCATTGGCGGCCAGCACCGGTAAACCGCTTGACATCGCTTCCAGGGTGGCAATGCTCTGCAACTCGGCCCCGCTGGGCATAGCAAAAATGTCGGCGCTGTTGAGCAGCAATGGCAAATCGTCACCGGGAATGAAACCGGTGAACACAACATCTTGCTGCAACGAGAGATTGCGGCGCAAGGTTTGCAGCGTGTTAAGATAACTGCTCCGTCCGGCAACGGCTAATTGAATGTTGTGGCGGTTGAGGCGTTTGATGGCTTCCATCAGCACATCAAGCCCTTTTTCTCGATCAACGCGCCCCACAAAAATAAACAGGGTCTTGGCAGGGTGCAGCCCGTAACGTCGGCGAATCTCGGCGCGGTTCAGATTGGGTCGTGGTTTGAAACGAGCCTGATCAACCCCACACGAAATGGCCTGGACCGGCACGTTGATTTGTTGTTGTCGCAAAATACGCACCGCTGTTTCGGTGGGCGTGGTTGCAGCGTGCAGGGTGTTAAATACGGCTAACATATTTTGCCACAGCAACCGGTGGATGGGCTGGCTGGCCCAGGCGGGAATTCTAAAATTATCCGTCAGATTTTCGGGCAAGAAATGATTGGTGCCCATCCGTGGAATATCATATTTGCGGGCAGTTTTTAAGACCGAGCGACATATAAAATAGTGATCTTGAATGTGAATGAGGTCCGGTTTAAAATCAACCACGGTGCGCTCAACAATCCCATCAGAAAACCCTGAAACATTGACATTATCATTGAACGGCAGGGTGGGTACGGTTTGAATGGTTAATCCGTTATGTTTTTTGGCGTAAGGTCGTCCGCGCTCGGAGGGCGCTACCACCAGAACCTCGTGCCCAACTTGGGCCAGACCCTCGGCCAGATTAATAGTAAAAACTGCCTGGCCGTTATTTCTTTTATAAAATGTTTGCCCCGCGATCAGAATACGCATTACTTCCTCCTCCTGCTCTGATAATTATATTTTAGGTTGTATCGAAGTGGGATGATTGGCCGACTCTTTTGATGAACCAGAGTAGAAGGCCCCCAAAAATAATAAGGCCAATAACGGCAATAATTTGCATGCCTGTCTCCAATTGTTTGACATATGCGCCCAAATGATAACCGATAAAAACAAGCGAGCCGGTCCAGATACACTCGCACCCAAAAATAATTGGGAACCAGTGGCGCCAGCGGACGCGAGCCATACCCGCGGCAATCAAAGCCGGGACACTCATACTGAGGGTCAGCTTGGCCAACAATAGTATTTTTTCCGCGTGCTGCTTCATTTTTTGCTCAAAATGAGTAATTTGCGCTTGGCGTTTGCGCAGCCAGCCGATACGTTGCGTGAGCACTTCAAAACGGCCCAAATAACCCAACAGATACCAGCCAATGTCGGCGCTCAAGTTGCCCATTGAAGCAGCGATAAAAACCCCAATTGGGTCTAATGCGCCGGTTGAAGCCAGCAGTGCCGCCAAAATCGTAATGTTCGGCCCCTCAAGTGCCACCAATACGGCAATAAAGATGTAGCTCCAGTAACCCAACAGAGGTAGCGCCCCTTCGGTTAAGGCTGCCCAAACAGTGTTAAACATTTGTGTCAATGTCAAAATAAATTCACCTTTGATACTTACCCAGACAAATAGAATATTATTTGTGGGTAAAAACTTGGTTAAACTCACTTTAAAGCGTGTTTAAGAGATGATTAAATCCATTTAACTTTACCGAAGTTTTGACCACTCCTGGTTGGCCTAAGTTATCATACCATTTTGTGAAGTCAATGCAAGCCCGGATTGAAAAGCTCAAAGCGGCGGGTCTGTTTGGTCCCTGCCAGATCGCTTTCAGCGAATGGGTCAACCTCTGCTGCGGACGCCGATTTTCCTGCCGGAGATGTAAACCGGTAGACATGAAAAAACCCTGACCAAAGAATCAGACAGGGTTGTTTTGGGGTTGGAAATCAACCTTTGAAGGCCCGGTAGTTGTTTTACCGGACCTTGATATTGTGGAGGAAGTTATTTATTGGGGTAATTTTACCGCCCGAACGGCATCGTAGATGTCATCATTGTTGCCTTGGCCCAATTCAATCCACTTGAGGTTCAGGCTGCCATCCGCCTTTTGCGTGCCTTTGGTGGCGTACAGGGTAGCCGCGCTCATATCACCTGCCTTATCCAACACCGACTTAAAGAGTACGGTGTCGGCGCCGTCATCTAAGTAAAATTAAAGTTCGGGTAGTTCCTTAGTTAAGGTGTAACTTGGGACGTTTTTGGGACGGCCCTTGTGTTATATTGGGCATAATGGAGGTATGTTATGGCTACAAAGCTTAGGTAACCTGAGTTCGGGATAAGGATTGAGTAAAAGTCACTCCTGCATGGTAAAATGGGGCAAAAATGAACCAGATAGACCCC
>JAFGDY010000094.1 GCA_016931895.1 Anaerolineae bacterium | reverse complement strand
TTTTTGGTCAGTTCCCGTTCGCGCCCGGTCAGCCCGGCCATGGCCAGGATATACTTTTTTCTTTCCCTCAGTTTGCGGCCCCGCACGCCATACACGCCGCCGTAAAAATTGAGGTTTTCTTCTACGGTCAAATCGTTGTAGAGGCTGAACTTTTGGCTCATGTAACCAATGCGTTTGCGCAGCCGCTCACTTTCTTTGGCTACGTCAAAACCAATAACCTTGGCCGAACCGGCGGTGGGCGTTAACAAGCCAAGCAGCATGCGAATAGTGGTGGTTTTGCCCGCGCCATTTGGCCCCAGAAAGCCAAAGATTTCGCCGCGCGGCACTTCAAAACTGATATTGTTAACGGCGGTAAAGTCGCCAAATTTTTTGGTGAGGCCGTTTACCTCAATGGCGATACCGTTGTGGTTGGTTGTTGGTTGTTCATTTTCCATGATTACCTTACCTATGTTAAAACGTATTTCGTTTACGTTTTACCCCATACGCACTACAAAATTCCCCCGATTTATTCAGGAAGTTGTTTGTTCCGGTTTTTGGCCTTCCAATTTCCCAATCAACGAGATAAACGCCTCTTCCATCCGGGGCATGGTCTGGCGGAAATTGGTCATATTGATCTGGGCGGCGGCCAGGGCTGTTTCCAGTTGCGGGCGGCGTTGTTCGAGATTGTCTACAAACACGTGCATCAGGTCGCCGTAAGTTTGCACCTCCAAAACGCCTTCTTGTTTGGCCAGAATTTTGTTGGCCTGGCGCAACAGGCCCACGCCCCAACCCTGGGGCGATTCCGGTTTGAATTCCATCAGTTCGCCGGGAATGAGGGCTTTGATCTCGGCGGGCGTGCCCTGTTCAATCAAGCGGCCGTTGTACATCAGCCCTACTCGCGAGCAGCGTTCGGCTTCGTCCATGTAGGGCGTGTTCACCAAAATGGTGGTGCCCTCTACGTGCAGGTTGGCCAGGATGTCCCAAAATTCGCGGCGGGAAACCGGGTCAACGCCCGTGGTCGGTTCATCGAGATACAGGATGTCGGGCGAGTGGATGAGGGCGCAGGCCAGGCCCAGTTTCTTTTTCATCCCGCCGGAAAGACGTCCCGCTCGCCGCTCGGTAAATTCCGTGAGCCGGGCAAAGTTGAGCAGCCGCTCGATGCGTTCCTTCCGTTGTTTGCCGCGCACGCCGTACACGTCGGCAAAAAAGCTGAGGTTTTCCAGCACGCTCAAGTCGCCGTACAGGGCAAATTGTTGGGCCATGTAGCCAATGTGTTCTTTGATCTGCTCGGCCTGTTTGCGCAGGTCAAACCCGGCGATGGTGGCGTTGCCCTGGCTGGGGTCCATAATGGCGGCCAGCATGCGCATGGTGGTGGTTTTACCCGCGCCGTCTGGCCCAACCAGGCCAAAGATGCGGCCCTGTTTGATTTCCAAATTCAAACCGTCTACCGCCGTGATGTTTTTGAAACGTTTGGTCAGATTTTCTGTTTTGATGATAACTTTGTTATTATTCATTTTTGATACACTCTTTTGCCAGTTCCTACCGATTTGTGGCTCCGGGGAGCTCATAGGAATTTCCTTCAACGATCACTCTTTCCAAATTAAACTCAATTTTCAACGGGCCGGATAACTACCATCGCTCGATTGGCCGCATACTGTTCCAATTGGGCGCGGTCGGGCCGTGACGACCAGCCTTGCGCCCGAAACATAACGCCTAGCATCCGGGGGTGACGTTCAAAGCGCAATTCTAAAAAATCGGCAATGCGGGCCGGGTCGGTGATGGGTTCGGCCAGGCCGTGAAAATGTTTATCTTTAACGCGCACTTCAACTTTTGGATTGGCCACGATATTACGAAACCAATCGGCCTGCTGTCCCCGCGCAGCAGCCACGTAAATAATTCCATCTATTTCTTCATACTGCAAGGGCGTGACTCGCGGCTGCCCCGACTTGCGGCCAACGGTGGTCAGCAGTAAAACCAGTCGCCCGTAGATTGGCCCCAGGCCGAGAGCGTAGACAAGTTGGGGTGGATATTTGCCCACTCGAAAGAGAAATTTTGTTAAGCGGTTCATGGTAAATCTCCGAATCAGATGTTACTCCAGCTTCTTTTGAAACCGGGTTGTTGCCAGGGCCAGGATAACTATACTGAACATGCCCAGGATAATTATCTCTTGTCGTAGCAGTTCCAGGCCAACACCCTTGAGGATGATGCCCCGAATGACCACCAACAAATAGCGTAAAGGCACAAAGTTGCTCAAAAAGCGTAAGGCCGCTGGCATTGCTTCGAGCGGAAAGATATAGCCTGATAGAAAAATCGAAGGCATCAATAAGAGATAGGTGACCAGCATCGCTTCCTGCTGGCTACGGGCTATGGTTGAAATGAGCAGGCCCAGGGCCAGGGTGGTGATCATGGCAAAGGCCGTCAGCAGCAAGAGCCAGGGCACGCTGCCGTGAATCGGCACTTTGAACCAGAGTACGGCTAAAGTTAACACGCCAATGACGTTGATGAAAACGATGACGGCATAGGGAGTCACTTTACCCAGGATAAGTTCATAAGGGCGGATCGGGGTAACAACGAGTTGTTCCATTGTCCCTTGTTCCCGTTCTCGTACAATGGCCATAGCCGTCATCATCATTGAAAGCATTTGCAGGATGAGACCGACCACACCCGGTACCATAAAATTCTCGCTGCGCATATCCGGGTTGTACCAGACCCGGGGCCGGACATCCAGCCCCGGTTGATGTTCAGGCTCCACCCCCACTAATTCGCGCGTTAGTTGCATAGAAATAGCCTGCCCCACGGTTTGGGCCGCAGAATAGGCGGCATTGGCCACGGTGGGGTCGGAACCGTCAATAATAAACTTCACCTGTGGGCGTTCTTTGCGGCCCAATTGATCGCCAAACCCGGCCGGGATGATGAGGCCGGCCCGAATCTGGCCCAGGTCGAGTAATTGCCCCATTGTGGCTTGGTCATCGGGAAAATGGGTGATGTCAAAATAGTTTGAGGCCTGGTAAGTGGCAAGCAGGTCACGGCTGCGGGTGGAGTGATCCAGATCGAGTACGGCTGTTCTCAAATGGTCCACATTGGGATTGGCCGCGTAGGCCAGCAGGAAAAGCTGCACAATGGGAATAAGGAACAGCCAGCTTAACATCCGCAGGTCGCGGAACATGTGCAAAAACTCTTTGTACATTATTGAGAACAACCGGCGGATCATCAGGCCCTGCCTTTCTCTGTTGGCGGGCAGGGATACAGGCCATGTTTGAAAAAGTTCAGCATTTCTTTGGCTAATTCCTCATCCGACATTTCTTGTACCACTGTATCGTCGCCCACATCAAAAATTATGGCCAGCCCGGTCATGGCGCTGACAATGACGCGAGCCGTGATAGCCGGGTTGATGGGCCGCATGATGCCGGCGTTGATGAGCGCCCGCAGCCGTTCTTCCAGTTCGTGGATAAACCGGCCCAACATCTCTTCTACGTAATATTGATGGATTTCAGGGTCCATCCGGGCCTCGTGCAGGAAGAGGGTGATCAGGCGTTTGTGGCGCATTTTTTTTAAACGGCTAACCATCACCTGTATCATTAAGTCCTCAATTCCCTCGGCCTGGATTTCGGCAATGTCGGCGATGGTTTCATTGGTAAAGTCCTGTACCAGGCCAATGAGCAGCTCACGCTTGTTGTTGAAGTAATTATAAAGCGTGCCCTCCGACACATCGGCGGCGTCGGCAATTTCTTTGGTGGTGGCCCGGCCATAGCCTTTTTCTCGAAAAACCTCGGCGGCCGCTTGCAGAATTTGTTCTTTACGGGCGGCGATGCGTCGCTCGCGCCGGCTCGTTGATTTTTCGTTGTTCATAACACAACCCTTTCTCGAATTGAGTGAACACTCATAAAATGAGTATAAATTCAAAAAATGAGCAATTACTCAAAATTTATCATGAATCTGGGTTGTTGTCAAGGATTTTGATCAAATTTTTAAGGTTCGGTAAACAATGTCAGGCTTACTCTAGGCTTGACGAATTCGTACATTAAACATGACTTCATGACCATGCCAACCAATTTCAGCAGCCTGGCTCTCGTATTGAGTTGCATCCTCTCCATAATAATCATGGATTTTATCGGAATTCATTATGTAACACTCCTTTACAGAGTTTATCTATCAGATTAATCGTCGCCGTAATAATAGGATGCTGGCGGTGAAAAGGATGGCACTCATCACAATCAGCGGGATGAGTTGCGGGATTAACGATTCGAGACCGGCGCCTTTGGCAAACAACTCGCGGGTGATGTTGATAAAGTATTTTAAGGGAATCAGGTTTGAGAGCCACTGCGCCACGGCGGGCATGGTTTCCACCGGCGTCATAAAGCCGGCCAAAATGCCGTAGACCGTAACCAGCAAAAAGATGGACGGCAAAGCCTGGGCCTGGTTGCGTGACACTGTTGAAATCAGTATGCCAATGCCCATCTCGGCCAGCATGTAAACCGACATCAAGGCCACGTACAAGGCCAGCGAGCCTTTGATGGGGATGTCAAAAAGCCGCAAGACAATCACCAACATCATTCCTAACTCGAAATAGGCGATGAAAACAATGGGAGCCAGTTTGCCCGCAATCAGTTCCGCCGGCCGGGTCGGCGAAACCATGAGTTGTTCCAGCGTGCCCCGCTCGCGCTCGCGCACAATGCTGATGGCCGTAATCGCCAGAATCACCAGCGACAACATAGTGCCCAACAAGGCCGGCACGTAGAAATTCTCGCGGCGCAGGGTTTGGTTGTACCAGATGCGGGTTTCGGTTTGGATAGGCAATATTGTCTGTTTTTGCGGATGCAGATTTGGCCCGCCCAAGTTCTGCACGGCAAAGTGTCCCCCTACCTCGTCAGCATAGATGGCAGTGTAGTTGGCTACAGCCGTATTGCTGCCGTCAATCACCACGGCTACGGCGGCAGTATCCCGGCCATCCAGCAGGGTTTGCTCAAAACCCGGCGGGATAACAAAAAAGGCGCTAATCTGGTTTTGCTCCAGCATCCGTTCGGCCTGGGCCAGGTCATCGGCCAGGTGGGTCACTTGAAAGCCGCGATCCTCCTCAATGGTCTTGATCAGGCGGCGGCTGGCGGCAGTGCGGTCGGCGTCGTAAACGGCGGCGGGCAGGTTCTGGATATCGCCTGAAGTGGCGTAACCCAGCACAATCACTTCAATCATGGGAATGGCCAGCACAAAGGCCACAATCCCGGCGTGTCGCCAGAGTTCCAAAAATTCTTTGAGGGCAATGTGGCTGATGCGGCGGACGACGTTCATGCTCTCACCCCAACTTCTTCTGGAAGCGTAGATAAGCTAGCGTACTCATCACCATGCCGGTGAGCAGCAGGGCTAGCGTGTTTGGCCACAAAGCTTGCCAGCCAACGCCCTTGAGAAAAATGCCTCGCGCAATGGCAGTAAAGTGCGTGGCGGGCATCAGGGCCGATTCCTGTTGTAGCCAAGCAGGCATGGTAAAAACCGGAAAAAAGATGTCGGATAGATAGGCCGGAGCAATGCCAAACAACATAAAGGTGATAATCATTGCCGCGTGTTGCGTTTGCACAAATTGGGCAATCAGCACGCCGGTGCTGGTGATGGCAAAAAGATAGGCGCAACTCAACAGAACAAACAAAACCAGGTTGCCGCGCAGGGGCATGTTAAAAATAAAGTGGCCAATGGCGGCAAACAGGATCACGTCGAGCAGGCCGATGAGCACGTAAGGGCAAACCCGGCCCAGCAGCAGCGGCCAGCGACCCAACGGCGTGCAGATGAGCATTTCAAACGTGCCCCGTTCTCGCTCGCGGCCCAGGGCCGAGGCTGCCCCCACCGCCGAAATGGACAGCACAATGCCCATCATGCCCGGTATTACGCTGACAATGGTTTTGAGCGCGGCGTTGTAACGCACGCGAGGCTGAAACGCCGGCGACGCGGCAGCGGCCATTCCCTGCCGGGTCAACTGTTCAACCAGCACGTCCTGCGCCAAACGACGGGTCAGGGCCGAGAGATGGGCGCGGGCCGGCTCGGCGATATTGGGGATGCTGCCGTCAATGAGGGCTTGCACCTGAACCGTTTCGCCCCGGTTGAGACGTTGGCCGTAATCAGCCGGGATGATGATGACCACGCGAGCCGTGCCTTCCTGCAAGTGTTGCTCGGCGGCCCGGCGGCCGGCCATAAAATTGAGAGCAAAAAAGGTGTCGTTTT
Source organism: Anaerolineae bacterium (assembly GCA_016931895.1). Taxonomy (NCBI): domain Bacteria; kingdom Bacillati; phylum Chloroflexota; class Anaerolineae; species Anaerolineae bacterium. The sequence continues at coordinate 2,065 of JAFGDY010000094.1, read as the reverse complement.
GCAGGGCCTGGATAAAGCGGCGGCTCTCACGGCTTTGGTCCAGGTCTACCATCAGCGTTTCCACCCGCTCAATATCGGCCGACATGGTATAGGCCATAATAATGAGCGAGGCCATCCCGCCGATGGTCAGCAAAAACAGGTACCACATATCGCGGTAAAGCTGCGCCATTTCGTTGTGCGCAATTGCCCAAAAGGCCCTCATGCCGTCGCCTCCGGTTTGGTCAGGAACCCCTCAAACACAAGCTGCTGCGCGAGTTTGACTTGTTCAGCCGGCTGCATCAAGTTTTGGCCGAGAATGGCGGTCAGCAAGGTGACGCCGTCCAAGATGATCAGGGGCAGGGCCGAAGCCAGTTCAACGTCAACGGGCTTAAATTCTCCGGCGGCAATGCCCTCCCGGATGATGTCTTTGAACGACTGTTGCATAACCAGGAAAAACTCCTTAAAACCGGCTGCAGCGGCAGGATTGTGCAGGAGGTAGGCCCAATATTCCACCAGAACGGGCAGTAAATCTTCGCCGGTTTCAAAAAAGCTCACCGCCAGTTGATTGACCAGCCAGAATTTATCCGTTACATGGGCGTCGCTTTGCGGCAATTGTTTGACAATGGCTTCAATTTGTTCGTTCCAAACGTTGAGCACCGCCAGAAAAAGCTCATCTTTGCTGCGATAGTAGTGGTACAGCGTGCCCTGGCTGGAGCCAATGGCCTGAGCGATGTCGGACATGCGGGTGTTGTGGAAACCTTGTTCGGCAAAAACCTTTCGGGCCGCTTCAAGGATTTGTTGGGTTCGCGTCTGGCGGATTTGTTTGTTTTGCGCTGCGGTACGAGGCATAATTTATGGATTCCTTTCTGTTTTTAATTGACTGATTAGTCAATCAAAAATATAGCACGAAATCCCCCAGGGGCAAATTGTACCGGAGTACTATGATCCGCCAGACCTTGAAGGTCAAACAGAGAATATATGATTGTTAAAGAACAGAGACGCCACTTACTCCAACCTTTTTTGCAGGCGATTCACCGCCAGCATATAGAGCACAAGACCCACTACACCCAGCGCGATCAGTTGGGGCCACAGGTCGGCCAGGGTAGAACCTTTGAGCATGATGTTGCGGACAATGGTGGTATAGTGGCGATTGGGCATCAAGTACCCAATAACCTGAGCGGCGCGTGGCATATACTCCACCGGCAAAACCTGGCCGGAGAGGATAACTTCGAGGATAACAATGATGAACGCCCCTAAGAATCCCTGGCCCTGAGTTCTGGCCGTAGCCGAAATGAGCAAACCCCAGCCCATCTCGACAAAAATGTACAAACCGGTCAGGACCAGCAGCAGCGCCAGCGACCCGCGCAGCGGCACCGCAAAATGCAGCACGTTCAAACTCAGCATCCCCAAAAACGCTAGATAGGCAATGACCAGCGTGAGCAGGCTTTTGCCGATGACCAGTTCAAAGGAACGCAGCGGGGTGACAAAGAGTTGTTCCAGCGTGCCTTCTTCGCGTTCTTTGATGATGGCCAGAGCCGGCAGGAGCACGGACAACATGGCCAGGCCCCCGGCCATTTCGCCGGGCAGTTGAAAAACTTCGCGGCGCATGTCTTCGTTGAACCAAGTGCGGGCGCGGGTATCAATCTGGGCCAATTCGCCTGGCAGAACCGTTGCCCCGGCCAGCACCCGCTGAACGTACACGTAGGCCATGCCTTCCAGGTAGGCCTGGGCGATGAGGGCGGTGGAGGTTTCGCTGCCATCCAGCAGTACTTGCACCGTGGCCGTCTGCCTTTCCACATCCCGGCTAAAAGTGGGGGGAATGATCAGGCCCACTTTGGCCGTGCCTCGTTCTAGTAGTTCATTCAGTTCGGCCTGGTTGCTGGCGTAATCATTGACCTCAAAAACGTCGGAGTTGGTGAGCATGGTCACCAACTCTCGGCTGGTCCGGCTTTGATTTTGGTCGTACACTGCAGTGGGAATGTGCATAATTCCCCGCGAAACCATCTGGGCCACCGAGGTCAGATTCCAGATGGGAAACGCTACCACAAAAATCAGTAGCAGGCGGTATCGCAGAAATTGCAGGGCT
>JAFGDY010000093.1 GCA_016931895.1 Anaerolineae bacterium | reverse complement strand
GCCGTGTCCAGAAAAATCTGGCGATAGAGCATCTTCTCCGGGGCATCGGCCAGGCCGCGCACAATGTGCCCCTGGAGCGTCCAGCCGCCCACGCCGCCGGTATCTTCCGACAAGCCCCCCTGCCCCCGGCAATCCAGCGCAGCTACGGTGTAACCCAGGGCCACGTAACCCAACTTATCAAACCAGTCCCCGGAATTCAAAGAATAACCATGAAACATCAGCACCGCCGGATGGGGGCCAACCACCCCTTTGGGACGCAGGAGTTGGGCATGCACCCGCGCGCCCCCAACGCCGGTAAAGTACAGGTGAGCGCACTCGGCAAAGGGGGCCTGGAACTCCGCCGGGATCAACTCTACCTGCGGGTCAAGCGCCTGCATTTCGACCAGGGCCTGGTCCCAGTAGGCGTCAAAATCAGCCGGGCGGGGATTACGACCCTGGTAAGTCTTTAATTGTTCCAAGGGCATATCAAACATTAATGGCATAATGGTTTTCCTTGTCTATTAAAAAGATATGAGCTTGCGCCAGATTATAATAGGGAATGGCTTTTAGGGGTAATCCATCTTGTTGCTCCGGCAAAGCCTGATCTTTAAGTGATTTTTCCCATAAGAAAATCCTTTGAGGCTGAAATTTATCAAAGATTTGCCAGATTTATGAGTCTCTTGCATACTACGGGTAAACTATGTTTTTGACATCATCAAGTGAGGAGTTAACCGTGACCGACACACCCCTAGCGGCAGCCCCAACCCAAGACATTGTTTATGCCCTGGCTGCGTCACCCGATTTTGCCAAACAACAGATTTGTTTTGCGGCCCGGCTATCCGGCGTATACCGCTCCGATGATGGCGGTAAAATCTGGGATTTTGCCCTGGCTTCGTTAGAACTCGCCGAACCCCTACCCGCCACCGCCGTTGCGCTTTCTCCAGATTTTACCAATGATCACACGGTTTTTGTGGGCGCGCCCGGCGGCGTGCTGCGCTCGTTTGATGGCGGTAAAACCTGGTATATCACCATGCTGCCCTCGCCGCCGCCGCCCGTTTCCGCTCTGGCCGTATCGCCAAATTATGTCCAGGATGGCGTGCTGTTGGCCGGAACCACGGAAGCCGGCGTTTATCGTTCCGCCGACCGGGGCGGCCACTGGGCCGCCTGGAACTTTGGCTTGCTTGATTTGAACGTGCTCTGCCTGGCTCTCTCGCCCCATTTTGCCGAAGACGAAACCCTTTACGTAGGCGCCGAAAGCGGCATTTTCCGCAGCACCAACGGCGGTCGCGCCTGGAAAGAGGTGGATTTGCCCACCGGCTTTGAGCCGGTGTTGAGCCTGGCCCTGTCGCCCCGCTTTGCTCAAGACGAAGTAGTATTTGCCGGCACAGAAACCCAGGGCCTCTACACCTCGACTGACCGGGGTAAACATTGGACCCGCCTGGGGGCAGACGTTATTACCGAGGCCGTGAACGCCATTGTGCTTTCGCCGGAATATCCGGCCAAACCGGATATTCTGGTAATGCTGGGCGACGCCCTCCTGATTTCCCGCGACAACGGCCAATCCTGGTCGGATTGGCAAGCCGGTTTACCCCTGGAACAAGGGCTGTCTGCGCTGGCCGCGCCCCAAGGGCTTGAACCCGGCGCGCCACTTTTGCTGGGCCTGGTTGAGGATGGCGTGCTCCGGGTTGATTAAAATTTGAACGGACATTATGCTGCGCATCCATCTATTTGGTAATCCGCAAATATTTTACGGCGATACCCTTTTAACTCTCCCTACGCCCAACAAAGTGCTGGCTTTGTGGGCGTATCTGCTTTTAAAACGGCAGCAGCCTCTCCTGCGCGACCACCTGGCCTACTTGCTCTGGCCCGACGTGACTGAGGCCGAGGCTCGCGCCAACTTGCGCCGCCACCTGCACTTGCTGCGCAAACAACTCCCCGCGCCGGCCAAAGATACTCCCTGGATTTTGACAACCCATCAGACGATCCAATGGAATCCCGCCGCCACCTATTGGCTAGACGTGGCTGTATTGGAAGAATTTGACCCGGCGGAAGCCGAGGAAACAATTTGGACGGACCTCAGTCAGACTTACCGAGGAGATCTGTTAGCCGGGTTTTACGATGATTGGATGCTGGCCGAACGCGACCGTTTGCAGCAGCGGTATCTCCAACTTTTAACCCAACGTATCGCCGCGCAAAAGCAGCGGGGCAATTGGCCGGGAGCCATTGACGCCGCCAGGCGACTGCTGGCCGCCGACACCCTGCGTGAGGAACCGTATCGTGAATTGATGGAAATGTACTATCGCGCCGGCGACCGAGCCGCCGCGTTGGGCGAATTTGAAAAATGCCGGACCATGCTGCATGTCGAGCTACAGGCAGAGCCAATGCCGGAAACATTAGCCCTGCGCCAGGCCATCTTGAACGGCGAGAAGCTGCCACCAGTGACTGCCGTGCTGCCAATGGCCGCTGTGCTGCCACCAAAACCGGCCCCCACCCTCGACCGGCCCCAACCGGCAGTTTCCCTGCCTGCCATTACCCGCCGCCGCATTAACCGGAAATGGCTGGGCATAGCCGGATTACTTCTCCTGGTTTTGCTGGCCGCCGGGCTGTGGCTTGCCCGCTCTCCCCGGCCAAGTTTGGCCCCAAACCAACAAATGCTGACCCTCTCCGGGCCGGCCGTCACCCAGGACACCTGGATAGATAAAGATAATCCTGACTTGCTCTATGATCCCCAGGACTCCGAGCGGACGCCCAAGGCGGCTTACGCCCAAGTTCATCTTTCATACTTTGGTTACCCCTTTGACCGGGTTTTGATCCGTTTTGACCTGGCCCAACTTCCCCCAAACGCCATAATTCACCAGGCCGTTTTTCACCAACACCTGGATGTTTTTATTAATGAAGACTTACCGGAGCCGCTTCCCGCTACCGTCTCTGCCTTTCGCCTGCTGCGCCCCTGGCAAGCAGATACCGCTACCTTTAACACCCCTTGGTCCCAGCCCGGTCTGGCCGCCAATGTAGACTACGACGCTCAACCCCTGGGCAGCCACTCTTTTCATGGCGAAACCTGGGTCTCGCTGGACATCACCAACCTGGTTCAGCAGTGGGTCATCCACCCCGACCAAAATTTTGGCCTGATGTTGATGATTACCCAGGCCCCCCAGGGCGCCCACTATTGGGTGGACACCAGCGATTATCCTCTCACCGACCGCCGCCCCCACCTTGACATTACTTATACCCCCTAACCTGCATTAACAAGGCCAGAATTATACTGAATTTAGTTTGAAACCGTTACTTTCAGCAACAACCGTGGATATGTCATTTCGACCGAAGGGAGAAATCTCCTCGAAACCGTACCTTTAGAAAGCGATTTCTCGGCCTACGGCCCATTCGCTGCGCTCAGGGCAGGCTCTCGAAATGATATTCAGCACTGATTCCCAAATCGGACGCTATCGGACGCCGGGCAGACGTTCTCAGGACGTTTATGTGTTATCCTGAAGGCAAAACAAAATTTATTATTTATGGAGGCACTGGCCATGAAAACCAACAAACTTTTCCTTTTTACCTTTATTTTATTCCTGTCAAGCGTCATCAACTGCCAAACCGGCGCGGCCGGTTCGGTCTTTCAACGCACACCCTTGAGCAACTCGACTGGCCAGCCGTTGGCCACCATTGATGTCGCCAGCCAGCGGAACAGCTTTTGCCCCGCCCTGCCGGCCCCCGCCGGTCCCACCGTCACCGTTTCCACCGAGGCTGACCTACGCGACCGGGCCTACAATGCCGCCCCCGGCACCACTATCCTGGTATCGCCGGGCGTTTACAACCTGACCAACGTCGTGCAGGTGGTCAACAACAATATCACCATCCGCAGCAGCACCGGCAACCGCGCCGACGTTATCCTGGACGGTGGAGGGATGCTTACCGGCACGTTCACCCACGCTATTCTCATTGAGGCCGATGACGTGACCATCGCCAACCTGACCATCCGCAACGCCGACGAGCATGGCATTTCGGTCAATGGCAGCGACCGGCCCACCCTGTACAACCTGCATCTCATAGACACGGGCTACCAACTGGTCAAGGTCAATCCCGCGGGCGACGGCAGCGAGGACGGCCTGCTGGCCTGTTCTCGCCTGGAATACACCACCGCCGCCCCCACAGATTACACCAACGGCATCAGCGCCCACAACGCCCACCGCTGGACGGTGCGCGACAACGACTGGTATCGTATCCGCACGCCGGGCAACGCCGCCACGCCGACCATTTTATTCTGGTCCGGCTCCGCCGACACGGTGGTTGAGCGCAACCTGTTGGTAAACTGCTACCAGGGTATTGCCTTTGGCAACGCCGACCACGGCCCCGGCGACCACACCGGCGGCATTGTGCGCAACAACTTCATCTATGCCAGCCAACTTCACGATTCGGTCATCGAAATGGTTCACGCCACCGGCTGGGTGGTGGCCCACAACACCGCCTTGCTCCTGAACCCCAACGGTCTCACCTGGGGCATGGAGGCCCGTTATCCCGACACCTCGGGCACTTTTGCCTACAACCTGAGCAATATGACCATTTGGGTTGACCGGGACGGCGCGGGCGGCATTGACACCGGCAACGTGGTCACGGCCCAGAGCAGTTGGTTTGCCAACCCGGCCCAGGCCGACCTACACCTGGTGGCCGACGCCACCCAGGCCATAGACCAGGCTGCGGCCCGGCCCGACATAACTAATGATTTTGACGGCGACCTCCGGCCCAACGGCTCGGCCCCGGATGCAGGCGCCGACGAATATTATCCCGACACCGTCTATCTGCCTGTTGTCACCAAAACTCCTGCCTCGCCGCCGGCCGATGGGGCTTTAGTGCAGCCCGCCGACCTGGTTTACCGGGGCGCGTTCCGCCTCCCCGGCGGCGATACGCCTCCCCAAACTTTTGCCTACGGCGGCAATGCCATGACCTTCAACCCCGATAATGGCTCGCTGTTTGTGATG
>JAFGDY010000092.1 GCA_016931895.1 Anaerolineae bacterium | reverse complement strand
ATCTGCAACCGGTGCGATGAACACGAGGGGGATACGAGGGCGCCATTATGAAGCCGTATCATTCTTGTCATCGAATTATCCCCCCCCCATTAACAGGGCATATGATTTCTTGGTGGTTGTCAAAAATCGCAAGCTTCCCCAAAAATCTACTCGAACACAGTTTTTGCAGGGTACGAGGTTTTTAGAAACCTGTCAGGTCTCTTACCTAAAATTTCGGACACACCCGATCAAACATTCTCACCAGAAGAACAGGACCAAATGCAATGACCACATTTTTCTTTCATCCGCAAGGGAGAATATTTCTGGTCCTATCAAATAATGGGTTAAATTCTCATCGTACAAAGAATATTTGGGCAGTTTTGAATTGGGGTGAATAACTCAATGTGGAGACCGCTGGTTGCTTGGGTTTATAATAGCCATAGCGCAGTGAGCCCACCTAAGACGGTGTAAATCAAACAGGCAGGCAGGGTACGACGTAGCACCGCTCCTTCCTGCCCGCTCAACCCAACGGTAGCTCCACCGGCAATGATGTTGTGTGGGGCGATTGTATTGCCGACGCCAGCCCCGAAACACTGTACGCCAACAATGGTTAAGTCCGGTAACCCCAAACTTTGAGCTGTCACCTGTTGAAAATCGGTAAATAGGATATTGGAGGCTGTAGCTGAACCGGTAATGAATGTACCGAGCACCCCTACGAAAGGTGCAATCAAGGGCCAGGAATTTCCGGCTAAGGCCGCCGCCGCTACAGCTAAACTATCAATCATCCCGGCATAGACCATCACCCGCGACAAGCCCAGCATGGCTACGAGGGCTAGTGTGACCGGAGCGACTTGTTTGAAGGTTTGGACAAGGGTTGCCTGTACCTCAACCCATTTGGCCCGCTGGGCAAGCGCACCCAGAAAGAGGGCGATAAAAAGCAGAGTACCTGGCTGGTATAGCGGCTGAAAGCTCCCGCCAAAGATGCCAAAAAGTGACCATTCCCACACCACGCCGGAGAGCGCCTGCTGCACAGTTGAAATGAGGCGCGTCGATAGAACCAGTACAATCAAAATCAAGTAGGAAGCCGAGGCTTGCAGAAGATTGAGTTTGATGTCGGCGGAGGTTGCGCTGCAGGCAATGGAGTCTTCGCGGCTAGGCGGTGGGTGAGCCAGCCGAAAAACCAAGATAAAGGTCACACTCCCAATTGCAGCCCCAACCATATTAGGTAATTCTGGACCGATGAAGCGAGAAATCAGAAAGAAAGGTATGATAAAAACGATAGCGGCCAGGAGTGTCCAGCCCCAAATAGCCTTGGAGTTGGCCACGCGCCCTTTCATGGCCCGCGTGGCTAGCAACATGGCCATACCCAACATAAGCCAGCCAAATAGGCTGTGGTATAAGCTGATTGCCCCCGATAGTGTTACCCCGCTAAAGTTGGTTGCCTCAACTTGAGGGATAACCGGCGTACCTAAAGCTCCGAACGAGGCGCCAACTGCGTGGCCGATGAGCACAATCGTAATCGCTTCTACCGGGCGAAAGCCAAAGCTGACCAAAAAGGGTGCAGCCAGAGCGATGGTGCTGCCAAAAGCAGCCGCACCCTCAATAAACAAGGTAAAAAACCACGCGACCATAATGACGACGATGCGTGGATCGTTGGAGAGGCGACAAATCCACATGCGTAGTACTTCCAGAGCCCCGGTGCGAATCTGCAAGTGGTACAGGGCGAGGGCAGGAATAATAATCCACAAGATTGTGGCAGCGGTGACGACCGCTTCAACCAACGCTCCGCCACTTGCCGCCACCGGGCCAACATCAGCATACGTTTCTCGCCCATAACCAAAAGTGCTCCACGCCAAGATCAGCGCAACAATCAAGCCGACCAATCCGGCCCTGGCCGCCGGCCAACGGAAGCCAAGCATCAAGATTAAAATGATGAGAATTGGAATAGCAGCCAAGGCCGCACTTAGAGACATAGAATTCACTCACCACCTCTCCTTGAAGTCTCGGCAACCGTATCATAATCGAGACAAAAAATCAAATTCTTTTGTGTCAATGTTGAGGTTGCTGTATTGGCTACTTATCCGATCCGCCTGATTAGATCAATTCTTCCGCCACACCTTTGTGGATGAAGTTTTTGCACCTTACGCGTTATTCGCGTCAGTTTCGACTAGATTCATTTTAGTTTGTTTCGCTGTAAATTTGAGCCTGATACATTGCGTAAATTATACATCAAGCTTAAAATAAAGACAAATTATAGACAAAATATTGACAAAATATAATTTTTGTGCTATAGTTATTTCATCTAAATCAAATGTGTTGGTGAGTTCACTTGAAAGCGAGAAAAACTATGGCAAACAAAACTTATGCAATTGAACTGAAAAACGTAGAGAAATCTTTCAACGTTGGTGATAAAGAAATCCCTGTCCTCAAAAATATCTCAACCGAGATTGAGTCGGGTGAATTTGTTTCGATTGTGGGGCCGTCGGGCAATGGAAAATCAACCCTGCTCAATATGATCACAGGCATCGATCGCCCCACAGCCGGAGAGATTTTTGTAAACGGCCAGGCCGTGCATGCGATGAGCGAAAATCAATTGGCTAAATGGCGCGGCCAACAGGTGGGCGTGATTTTTCAATTCTTCCAAATGCTGCCCTCGTTAAGTTTGCAGCAAAACGTGGCCCTACCGATGGAATTTTTGGGCAAGTACAACCGCAAGCAGAGACGTGAGCGCTCGCTGCATCTTTTGGAAACCGTCGGCCTGGCCGATCAGGCGGGCAAGCTGCCTAGCATGGTGTCGGGTGGACAGCAACAACGGGCTGCGATTGCGCGTGCTCTGGCGAATGATCCGGCTTTGTTGATTGCTGACGAACCAACCGGCAATCTCGACTCAAAAACTGCCGAGCAAGTGTTTGATATTTTCCATAACCTAGTTGGCGAGCAGGGCAAAACCTTACTGATGGTTACGCACGACGCCCATCTTGCCGGTCGCATTCCGCGTAACATTGAAATTATCGATGGCAGTATCGTCAAAGATAATCGCCAACAGCCATCTTTGAGTGTTCCTGTGCCATCAATAAATAACATACCGGTTATGCCAAACGTTATCACCAGTGTTAACGGCAAGTTATCGCCGGTAGCAGCCTGATCAAGGAGAAAATATGTTAACCTTACTGTCGAAAGTGTGGTTTGAACTGTGGCAAGACAAAATCCGGACCATCCAGGTGATGCTGGTTATCGCCCTGGGTGCGATAGGGGTAGGTTTGGTCATTGGTGGGCGAAATCTGGTAGCCAGCGTTGTGGCCGAAAGCTGGCAAGCCGCGCAGCCGCCACACATTAGACTCAGTGTTAATCCACCGTTGGATAACGAGCAGATGGATCGCCTGGCCCGCATTGAGGGTGTGGCCGAAGTGGAAGGTTTGTACAATACCTCTGTTGAATGGCGCCTGGTTGGCAGCGAGGAGTGGCAAACTGGCTCGCTGAGATCACGTGAAGATTTTCAACAGCAAAAAATGACTCTACAGGAACTTGAGAGCGGCGAATGGCCCGGACGTAATACCTTAGCCACCGGCAGAGTGTCGGTTGGCCCATCTGGTGTTTTTGAAGGCGATACGGTTGAGATACGCTTTAACGATACAATCCGTACCTTTGATGTGGTGGGCACCATTGGCTCGGTCGGGCCGTCGCCGGTGTTTAATGATGAATTCTACGCCGACCAGCGAACCTTTACTCGCATTACCGGCCGCGATACGGTTGATCTCATCTAACTGCGCGACGTTACTTTTGACCAGGCCAGGGCCGAAGCCACCGATCTGCGTATTCAAGCCTACTTTGAAGATATCGGGGTCGACTCGGTGGGCGTCTCGTTCCCGTTTCAAGCCCGGATTGTGCCACCCGACATTCCTCCCGCCGCCAACATTCTGAATGCAATTTT
>JAFGDY010000091.1 GCA_016931895.1 Anaerolineae bacterium | reverse complement strand
TGCGGAGCGGGCAAGACGGGCAAATTGTGCGTTTGCATGGTAACCTGGAAAAACTGCCGCCGGAGTTTGTTGAGAAGATCAGTAAGATTGGAATGGCGCTGGTCACCACTACAATTCACGACGATTATTTTATGTTCATCAAGCTCAATTTCACTATGCCGGTCAGCCCTACCAATAGAGATGAGGTGGTCAGAGCGGAATTGGAATTGAGAAGGCGTCAGGCCAAAGCCATAGACCTGATCAAAACATCCATTCCCGGCTGTGAAAAAGCCTTCATTGCCAGAACCAGCCCCTCGTTGTGCATCAGGCGCGGCAGGCTGATTGCGTGCGATTATGACATCACCTTGAGCGACGTGCTTGAGGGTAGACATTTTGACGACGAAATTATGGTTTACGGCTTTCACGACTCCGCCCCTCGCTTGCAGATTAAAAACGGCGGCACGTACGGCATCCCATATAGAGCGTTGTTGGTCAGAGGCATAGATAACCTGTTGGTGGCCGGGATGATGATTACGTCGGACCATGAGGCCCACATGTCTACCCGGAATACGGTGAGTTGTATGGGCCAGGGCCAGGCGACCGGGACGGCCGCAGCCTTGAGCGCAGCGCAAGGTATAACCCCGCGAGACCTGGATGTGCAGGTTTTGCGCCAAACCCTGCTCAGAGATGGCGTATATCTGGGGAAATGATAATGGCCTAATCCTAACCGTCCAGCACGGCGCGCACTTTGCGGGCCAGGTCCAGCGGGCTGAACGGTTTAGGGAGCAGTTCAACATCGGGGTCCAGAATGCCGTGTTGGGAAATAACGTGGCCGGGATAGCCGGACATAAAAAGCGTTTTCAGATTGGGGTGGGTTTGGGCTAACGCTTCGGCTAGGGCTTTGCCGCTCATTGTAGGCATGATAACGTCGGTCAGCAGGAGGTGAATGGGGGCGGCATGGCTAACTGCCAAATCCAATGCTTCTGAGCCGTGTTTCGCTTCTAGCAGGGTGTAGCCGCATTCCTGGAGCACGCGCTGCGCCAGCAAGCGCACCACGGGGTCATCTTCAACCAACAGGATTGTTTCGTCCCCTCGGGGTATTTCCTCCGCAATATCCGGCCTGAAAGATAGCGGCCTGGTTTCGGCGACGCGCGGTAGGTAGATCTTAAAAGTAGCGCCCAGCCCTTCCTCGCTATACACCCAAATATCCCCTCCGCTTTGTTTGACAATGCCATAGACCATGGCTAAGCCCAGGCCGGTCCCCTGGCCGACCTCTTTGGTGGTAAAAAACGGTTCAAAAATGCGTTCTTTAACCTCTGCGCTCATGCCCATCCCCGTATCGCTAACGGTCAGCAGCACGTAATCGCCTGGCGGCGGCCCCTGGTGATTGGCAATAAACGCCTCGTTCAGCGTGGTATTGGCCGTTTCAATGATCAACTGCCCCCCTTGAGGCATAGCGTCGCGGGCATTGACAACCAGATTGACGATGACCTGTTCAATTTGGGTAGGGTCTACTTCAATTGGCCACAGATCCGACGCCAAAATTGTGTTTATTTGAATATCTTCCCCAATGATGCGACGCAGCATCTTCTCCAGATCAAGCACAATGTTATTGAGATTAACTACCTGCGGCTCAACAAGTTGCTTGCGGCTAAAAATCAGCAGTTGCCGAACCAGGTCGGCGGCGCGGCGGCCGGAGCTTAATATCTTTTCGGCCAATTCATGGAGGGGGTCATCCGGCGATAGTTCAGATTTCAGTAAAGCCGCAAAGCCGTTGATAGCGGTCAGCAGGTTATTGAAATCATGGGCAATTCCCCCGGCCAGTTGGCCAACAGCCACCAGCCGATCCTGACGCCGCATCTGTTCTTCGGCCTGTTTGCGGTCGGTGATGTCAACCGATGTGCCTTGAATAATAGAGGAGGCCGGGTCTATCCCCTTGATCAAGTTTACATTCTCCAGAATCCAAACCGGCGTGCCGTCTTTGCGTCGCAGATACGTTTCAAAGCTGGTTAGCGTGCCTTGCTCCTGTAGCCGGGCAATAAATTTGTTCCGGTCGGCAGAGTCGAAATAGAATTTTGTAGCCTGGCACTCAATCAACTCTTGCGGCGAGTCATAGCCCAAAATCTGGGCAAAGGCCTGGTTACATTCCAAAATACGCCCGGCCAGGGTGGTGCGATAGACCCCGGCCAGGTTTTGCTCAAACAGCATCCGGTAGCCTGCCTCGCTCTGGCGTAAGGCATCTTCTGTTTGTTTGCGTTTGATGGCGGCGGTCAATTGTCCAGAGATAGCTTCCAGCCGGCGCATATCTATTTCCGCCAGAGGTTCTTGGCTGGAAATATCCAGCAGGCCAATGACTTCGCCTTCAGAAACCAGGGGCATATTGATAACCCCATGTACATTCAGGGTTTTTTGAATTTGGGGAATCAGCTTGCGGAGCGCGCGGCGCAATTGCCGATTGGGAAGATGGACGGTATAGGTGAATTCTTCAATTAAGGCCCGGATTTCGGCCGGATCATTGACGAGCCGCGGCTTGCCATTTTGGAGCAAGGCCCTGTAAGGACCGTTAGGTCTCAGAGGGATTTTGATGGGTGGGATCTGGATGTGGATGAGTTGCTCAATACGCTTGAGCACAGCGGGCGAAGGGGAAAGGGTTTGCATGACCAAATATTTTTTGTCTTCGCTGAGCAGATACACGGAGGCTTCGTAGCCGGAGAAAAGCTCTTTGGTGGCGTTAGACAGGAGGAGAATAACGTCTGACAGGCTGTCGCCGCGATTGATGGCTTCGTTGAGCGCATTGATCAGGGCCAGGTCTGCCGTGCGCTGTTGCGCTTCTTGCTCGGCCTGTCGCCGTTCGGCGATTTCGCGTTCCAGGGCTTCATTGGCCGCTGTCAGGGCGGCGGTGCGTTCGACCACCCGAGCCTCTAACTCCGCGTGCGATTGGTGCAGTTTAGCCTCCGATTGCTGGAGAGCGGCAAATAAACGCGCATTGGTTAAGGCAATGGCCAGGTGATTGGCAAACACCTCCATCGCCGGGATGTCGTTTGGGGTGAGGCCGGGGCCGGCTACAAACATAACGCCCAGAAAACAACCCCCCGCTATCAGCGGCACGTAGAGGCAGGGAAACGAACCAAAGACCTTGAGCAAGCGTTCTATCATGGCGGGGGGTATTTCAACCGGGAACATTTGCAATAGGGCCTCTTTACTGTCCGGCGAAAAAATTGGCTCGCCTGTTTGCGTTATCTGTTGGTAGACCTCTATTTCGGCAACGTTGTAGACATATCCTTCGGCCTTTAAGCCCGCCATTTTTTCAAATTTGACCACCCACTCCATTTGACCCGGATAAACAATGGCGTGCAAGGCCATCTGTTTCCCCGTCTCATCAAACAGGCCGAGGCTGCCGTTCAAGCCAAGCCGGGCAATCTGCTCTTTGAAAGCGTCAAAAACTTCGGCTTCGGAATGGGCCGAGCGTTGTAACGAAGCTGCGGCAGCATTAAGGGCGTGCAGTAGTTCCGCCTCCCGGCCTTGTCTGGACCAATCAATCCCTGGCTGTGTTGTTTTTTGTCCCATGCTGTCCCTCATGGCGGCGCTTTGTGGATTATTGGCTTATGCTCAAAGTTACCTTAATTCCGTCGCCATCATCGGCGGGCGTAATAATGATGGTCAGCAACCGGCCTTCGCTGCTGAAAAGTAGGCGTGCTTTTTCATTGAAGATGGCGGCGTCTTTTTCGGCCCATTCCAGTGTAGCCAGGGTATCTTGATAAAAGATCGTCGCGCTGATGGCGCTGATGGCGCTGGTGTATTCAATGAGAGTTGGAAAAACTGAAATCGGTTTGGCGTCGGGCAGTTGGGGCAGGTTGCTCAAGATGTTGTTGGTGGCAATGTTTGTTGGCGGCGTAATGGCGGTATCGGCGTTTATGTTAGTTAGCGTATAGTATAACCTGAGTTGCCCCTGGTCAAAAATATGGGCCTGCGGGTTGGGCACAATCACCCGCAGGCTGGCGGAGATGACATATTGGGCCACGTAGTCTCCGGCAATCCATACTTCGCCCTGGGCCTGGTGAAAAATTACGTTGGGGTCATGCAGATCGTTTTCACTGAAACGGTAATGCTGCACGCTGAGGCCGTGCAAGGTTTCCGTAAGGGGAGGGCTGGAAACCAGCCGGGGCAGGATGATGAGTTGTTCCGGCGTGGGAAAGCCAAACTGCACAGGGTGGCTGTTTTCATCGGCAAAGTGGGACCAAATATTATCGCCTGCCTTTTTAAGATACACCTGGCCGTTTAGTTGATAAAACTCTGACACCCCAACCGGCAAATTTGATTTAGGAAGTTGGCCCTCCAGCTTGAGATAAAGATGCCGGGCGGGCGGCGATTGGGTCACTTCGGTTAAGGACTCGATGCGCCCGGCTACCGGTTGGCCGTTGTAACCGCCGGTGAAATCTACGGTTAAATTGGCCCGGTAACTTTTTAATTCAGCCAGGCCGTTATTGATCGAAGTGGGGCCAGGGCTGAATTGGGCCGGGGTAGGGGTGGGCGCAGGAGAGGTATCGCCTATGGGCCAGAAATGGGGGGGGCGGTTCAGGCCACAAGCAAGAATGATAACGATGGTGAGAAGTAATGCGAATAAACGGATGAGCCGGGCCATTTTTTCCTTTCCGGGTTACTGCCAGTCCCCCTGGCCTTCTTTTGTTTGTAAACCGATGCGACTCACCGCAATCTGGCTGCCGGGATCATCGGCCTTAAAGGTTAGGGCAACCACATCTCCGGCCAACGGCGGTAAATCCACCGCCCAGGTGGAATAAGTTTGGGTTACGGTAAATTGGCCTGCCGGTTCCGCCTCAACAAAGAGGATTAATTTTTGCGTTATAGGGGCGGCGGCAGTTATTGCCAGAATAAACGTTTGTTGTTGGGGATGATGCAGAAATAGCTGGGGCGGGCTTTCCGGCCTTGTTGAGAGAACCCGGAACGGGCCGGCTTCGTTTTTTTGGGGTTCGCTCCAGCCGGTGCCCAGGGTGAGATAGGGTTGGCAGCCGGTTTTTGGGGGAGCCTGGTACACCTTCAGGCGGTCGTCGGCATAAACCGGCGCAACGCCGGGCAAAGCTACCGCCACCCATTGCTCCGTGCCGTTCCGTTCGGGGCCGGGCGGCATTTGCCAATAATCAAGCACAATGTAACGCAGGTTATAGTCGGCAAAAATCGTTGGCGCAATCACCTCAAGCGGCTGGGTTATGATGTCCGGCCCTAAATAACGCCACTGCTGAAACACAGGCGTGCGCCGGGCCAAATCTAAGGGGTGGTCGCGGGAAGTGTAGGCCGTGAGCAGGCGTTTATGGTGCACCGTTTGGTGCAGCAACGGTGTTGGCCTGTCCCAATTCATAGGTAATTCGGCAATTACATAATCTTCTGTCTGCGTGGCCAGGTCAAAATACAATTGCGGCACCTCTATTTTTGAAACAGGATAGGGGGCAGGCAGAAATTCAACACAGATGAGCAGGATAGCCAGGGGCGTACTAAAACGTGAAACGAAAAGGGCAAAACGTGATTTGGCCGGCCGGTTTGACAGGTGGGCCAGGGCCAGAGCCACCAGCACGCCCAGCCCCAGCATCACCATTAAATCGTAGCGGCTGAGAGAACGGGTGAGGCCAATAAAGGGAATGGTTTTGTAAAGCAGAAGGTAGGGCATGGGCAGGGGCCAATGGCCAACGGACACAACTTTGCCCATAAGGTGCAGGTATGGCCCCAGGGCCAGGATAAAAAATGTGGCAGACACCAGCAGCCAAAATTTAACAATATGGCTGACCCACCGGCGAATGATAATGAACAGGCCCAAGGCCAGGGGAACAAACCCGGCAAAAATGAGTCGCTCCGAGGTAGTGCTACTGAAATTGTGGGCTATGCCGGCAGCCCACCGGCCCCACAGGGGGTGCATTTCTGAAGGTAAAACAAAGGCCAGCAGGTCGGCGGAAAGGGTAATATTTTGGGCCAGGCCGGTTTCCAAATCGGGCCGGACGTTGGCTTCCTGGATCATCGGGATGAGCAGGGGGGAAAGAACAAGGGCAAAGCCAAAGCCGATGAGCAGGACAATCCAGAGGGGGTGGAAAAGCAAAGCCGATGGCGCATAACCTAAATCCTTTGTTTGGTTTTGAGCCGGCTCTTTGGTATTTTTGTTCCTCAGCGCCGGTAAACGCCGTCCCCACAACCACAGGAGAACCAGCCCGGTAAAAATGAGCAGGTACAAAGTATGGTACCAATCAACCAGGGTGGCGAGGACGAGAAAGAGCGTGGTGAGGGCCACGTCGCGCGGCGCATAACGGGGCGGCGGTGAAGCGGCCCACGGTTTCAGCGTGCGCAGGAGCCACAAAACGTAAAAGGGGGGCCAGACCATGCTGAACACTTGCATGTGCCCCAGCAGGTGGGCCAGGTGAAAGGGCGACATGGTAAACACCAGCCCTCCTCCAAACGCCGCCGGGCGCAGCCCTTTAGGCCCGGGCGGTCGCCATTGACTCAGCGTATGCAGCGAGAGCAGATAGCCGCCATAGCCCGCAAACACAAAACTAAAAAAAACAATACTGTTGTAGGCCACAGCCAGGCCAATGTTCAATTGCAGGGGTAATGTCCACCCAAAATTGAAGATGTTGAGGGTGTGAAAAAGCAGGTTGGTGCCGGCCGGGGGGTAGAGATAATCCGTAAAGTATGGACTTTGGCCCAATACCAGCGCGGCCTCTTTGCTCCACCATAAATTCCAATAGTTTTGCCAGCCGTCAAAGCCGTCGCCAGGGATACCGTCGGTCAGGTGCAGAACGGTGGGCCAGGTCATTAATACGGTGAGCAGAAAATAAGCGGCCAAAACGAGGAGATGGGAAGTGGAAGATTTGAGTTTGGAAGTGATTGGCGATTTTGTCATATTGATTTCCTTGCGTATCTCAAACAATTCTGGCCTGCTGCCTGCATTTTGTCAAAAATGGCTGCCCCAGACCAAAATCTTCAAAGCCTGGGATAGCTCGTAAATGATTGACTTATCTCATCTACCTGAGTAAACTTGTCTCAGAACTTAATTTTAAGGGAAGTTTATGTTTGGTTTAAATATTGATCCCAGAAATGCCAAGGGCAATCCCACCCCCACCGAACTGCGCGAACTGGGGGTGGAAATGGTCCGTTTTACCTATGCCGATCCCGGCAGCGGGGACCGGCTTGATCCGGCCCAGCTTCAATTCTACCGGGAAAGAGTGCGGGCCTATCGGCAAGCCGGTATTGAGTCTTTGCTTATTTTAAACTATGAAACCTATCCCCACAAGCCCGACCCCAACGCGGGAGAGGGGGAATGGGATGCTTATATTGACCGGCTGGCCCGTCGTTGCGGGCAGATTGCCGGGGAGTTTCTGGCCTGGCAACCGGCCTTTCAAATCTGGAACGAGCCGGACCATCCGGTTCACCCCGGTTACGCTCCCACCATCCGCGAGGCGGTATTTGGCCGAATGTTGCGCCAGGCCAACCAGGCCATCAAGGCTGTTAATGGCAATCTGTTTGTGGTGGCCGGGGGATTGGCCAAGGGCGATCCCGGTTGGCTGGAGCGCGTGGTCCAGGCGGTGGGGGGCAACTTGCCCGTTGACGCCATTGCCGTTCATCCTTATGGCCAGCGTCCGGCCCGCGATTGGCCCAGGCCGGATTGGTTTTTTGGGTATGTAGGGGATTTGCTGAACAAATATTACCAGGTGGGCGGCCAGCGGCCCATCTGGATCACCGAAATGGGGGTCAAAGAAGAAGACCTGGGTCACAACCGGGATTTGGTGGCCGAGTTTCTGCGTCGTTATTATCGCCTTATCACCACCTACTATAGTAACAAGGTGCAGCAATTGATCTGGTTTTGTTATAGCGATGGGATGGTGGCGCCTTTTGGCTTGCTTGACAGCGCGGGCACGCGCAAGCCGGCCTATCAAGCCTACCGTGAGGTTGCCCCCAAACGGTTACAACCGGTTACACCTTCATTGCCGGTCGGCCCGCCGGTTATTACCCCCCCCGTTACGCCTTCGCCGCTGCCTCCCCCGCCGCCTCCTATTTTTCCGGGTTCGCTGGTCAGCCCTGCCGGGGGCGCTCCGCCCGCGATTAGCGAGGAGGCGTTAGGACAACTCATACAGCAAGCTGCGGTGTGGCAAGCGCAAGCGCAGCAGTTACAAAATCAAGTAGCTCAATTCCAGAGCCAATTGCAGCAGTTGCTCAATCAGCAATTACAGAATCAGCCAGGGCTGCGGCCACCAGAAACCGGAGAACCGTCTGTTCCCCCTCCGCCGGGCCTGGGTATGCCCCCCATCCAAAATATCACCAACCAACTCAAACGCGACCCTAACCGGCAATTTCCTGCCCGTCCTTTAAGCCAAATCCGGCGGATTATTATTCATCACACTGCCATTGCCCCCACAATTGGGGCCGAGCGTATTGCCGAACACCGGGTAGATAAGCAGGGCTGGCCGGGTATTGGCTACCATTATTTTATCACGCCCAATGGCCTGATTCAGCAAACCAACGAATTGACCACGCAGGCCAAACATGCCGGCGCTTACGACCCTGTGGCCATCGGCATCTGTTTTGCCGGAGATTTTACCGAGGCCACACCCTCGCCGGCCCAGATTGAGGCCGGGGCGCAGTTGATTGCCTGGCTCATGGTTCAATTTGGTTTGGCCATGGCCGCTGTGAACGGTTACAAAGAATTGGCCAACACCCAAAGTCCCGGTTTGCAGTGGGATAGCGGGGCCAGGTGGGGAGATCGGCTTAAGGCGCGAGTTCAAGGATATGTAGAAAGCAGAAATTAGCCTCAAAAATCTGATTTAAGAGTGTTAAAAATATTAAAACACTAAACTTGTCAAAATTAAGATTTTAGGGTACGATGGAGTTAACATAAGGTAGCAAAGGGTGTTTGCCAGGCGTGATTTGTTAATGAAGACAGAAATAATCGCCGTTAGAATCCACACTTGTACTATCATCCCTCAAGAAAGGAGATGAGATATGGCTTATACTTACACAAATTCCAAAGGGCAAAGCTACATCCTGCACTCTAAAGAGATGACGCTCAAGAACGGCAATCCGCAAACTATCTACTTTTTTGCCAAAAATAAGCGAGAGTCCGCTCTGGAGACAGTGCCCACGGGATATCAGGTTTCCGAAAGCAAGAACGGCCTGCCTGTCCTCAAGCGCGTTAAGTAAGGGGTTGTCTTAAAACAGTTCAGTTCCCCGGCTTTGTCTGTAAATGGTAAGCGTAAAGCGCAAGCTTCTTGCGCCCGGACAAAGCCCGGATTGACGAGGGCGCAGTTAGGGGATGCAACCTCGCCATCGGTTGTAAGTTGCAATTGGGCAACGAGGCGTACATGTAAGGAATAGTCGGTGTGGAGATCACCCTCTGCCTTTTCTCCGCAAGGAGTCAAAAAGGTCTTCCGCAAGATAGGGAAGACCTTTTTGACTGGATAGACCATTAGGGTTTCTAAAAAGCCTGATGGTTTTTTAGTGATATGGCGGCAGCCAATCACCGTGAGCCTCAATCAGTTCGTCTACCAGATTCCAGATTTGTTCCAGGTCGAGTTCGGCTCCGGTGTGTGGGTCGAGCATGGCGGCGTGGTAAATATGTTCCCGTTTTTGGGTGAGCGCGGCTTCCACCGTGAGCGCCTGCACGTTGATATTGGTTTGCATCAAGGCGGCCAGGTGGGGCGGCAGGGCGCCAATTTTGACCGGCTGGATGCCGTTTTTGTTTACCAGGCAGGGCACTTCTACGCAACAGCCTTGGGGCAGGTTGTCAATCAGGCCGGTGTTGGGCACGTTGCCATAAACCACGCGCGGTTGGCCGGTTTCAAGGCTGTGAATGATGCCCGAGCCGTACTCGTGGCTGCGGGTGATTTGGTCCATCTCCTTAAATGCGCCGACCGTCCACTCGATGGCCCCTGGCATGACGGTGATTCCTTCTAGGCGGCGGCGAAGTTCCGCTTCCGAATAAGCGCCGGGGTTGCCCTGGATTTCCTGAGCATAATCCCAGGCCTTTATCTGTATTTCGCAGCGGCCCAGGTATTCATCCAGGGGAATGTTGAACTTTTCAATCAGGTCAGGCCGATCTCGTTTGATGAACCAGGGCGTGTATTCGCTGAAGTGCTCGCTGGATTCGGTGACAAAGTAGCCCAGCCGCTTGAACATCTCGTAGCGAACACGGTTGTAATCCGGCACGCGACCTTCATCGGCCACCTTCTGAACCAGGGGGTACAGGTTCTCGCCGTTACGCTCAAATTTCAGGTAAAAGGCCATGTGGTTGATGCCCGCGCAAAGGTAATTGATCTCTTCAATGGGCACACCAATATCATGGGATAATTCCCAGGCCGTGCCTTGCACGCTGTGGCATAGGCCCACGGTTTTAATCTTGCTGACCCGGCTGACGGCCCAGCAGAGCATGGCCATCGGGTTGACGTAATTCAAAAAAGTTACGTCCGGGCAGAGTTCTTCCATATCCCGGCACATGTCCAGCAGAACAGGGATGGTGCGCAGTCCGCGCATAATCCCGCCGATGCCCAGGGTATCGGCAATGGTCTGGCGCAGGCCATATTTTTTGGGGATTTCAAAGTCAATTACGGTGCCGGGTTTGTAGCCCGCTATCTGGAACATACTAATCGCGTAATCGGCGCCATCAAGTGCGGCGCGCCGGTCGGTGGTCACTTGAAAAGTAGGATTGACCTGGAGCTTGTCGGCAATCCAGTGCGCCACCCCCTCAGATTCCCGCAAGCGTTTCTCATTAATATCGTGCAGGCTGATGGTGGCGTTAGCCAATTCCGGGTAACTGAGAATATCGCCCATCAGGTTTTTGGCAAATACGGTGCTGCCGGCACCGATAAAGGTGATTTTGGGCATGGGGTTTATCTCCTCAAGTCATGAATAGGGGTAAGGGATAGGAATTAGGCGGCATGTATCCCTTTCTGATGCCTACTTATTGGCCGTAAATGTTGGTGTAGCGATAATGCAATTTTTTTACATCTTCCGGGTCAATCTCATCCGGCTGGCCGATTTGCAGGGCCAGCCACACCGTTTTGGCTACGTCTTCCACCATCACCGCTGCTTTGGTGGCCTTTTCTACGGTTTCGCCGATGGTGAAGACGCCGTGATTTTTCAGCAAGACGGCCGGCGAACGGCCAATTGATTCCACTACTACTTTGCCAATGTCTTCGCTGCCGATGAGGGCAAAACCGCCGCAGGGAATAGTCCCGCCAAATTCGTCGCCATGGGCGGTCAGGTAAACCGGAATGGGTTTGTTGACCGCGGCAAAGGCCGTGGCGTAAGGCGAATGGGTATGCACCACCCCGTTCACGTCGGGCCGGTGGCGGTAGATGTAAAGATGGCTGGCTGTATCGGATGAATATTTGAGCCGGCCTTCAATCACTTGACCCTGCAAATCCACAATAACCATGTGTTCCGGTTTCAGGGCCTCGTAGCGCACCCCCGAGGGTTTGATGACCACGTAACCTGTTTCCGGGTCGCGGGCGCTGATGTTGCCGCCGGTCCATTTGACCAAATCATTTTTGGGCAGCTCCATGTGCAGCTCCCATACCTCTTGTCGTAAAGCTTCAAGCATGGCGGGTTGGTCTCCTTAGCCTCAAAAAATTGCTATTTATTGCGGACTTCTGCTTTCAAAGCCTTGAGCCGTTTCATTACGTCGTTGGCTCCCCGGCCAAAATAATCGTGCAGCGTAACGTACTCGGCAAAGAGTTTGTCGTAGACTGCCTTGTTTGCGGGAATGGGTTCGTATTTGTCGTCGCGCAGCCAAGCCATTTTCTGGCTGGCTTCAACAATGGTATCGTAGCCCCCGGCTGCTTTGCCCGCTGCCACTGCTCCGTGCATGGCCGAACCAAGCGCGCCGCCCTGGCTGGTTCCGGCCACGCGAATGGGCCGGCCGGTCACGTCGGCATAAATCTGCATCAATAGCTTGTTCCGGTCGGGCAGGCCGCCCGTGGCCACAATCTCGTTGACCGGCACGTCGTTATTGGCAAAGGTTTCAATAATGATGCGGGTGCCGTAGGCCGTGGCTTCAATCAGGGCGCGATAGATTTCTTCCGGTTTGGTGGCCAGGGTTGCGCCCAGCAGCATGCCGGTCAGATCAACGTCTACCAATACGCTGCGGTTGCCGTTCCACCAATCCAGAGCCAGCAGGCCGCTTTCGCCCGGTTTCAGTTGGCCCGCTTTTTCTTCCAGCAATTCATGGACGGAAAGGCCGCGTTTTTTGGCTTCCGCTTCATAGGCCGCCGGCACGCAATTTTCCGTAAACCAGGCAAAGTGGTCGCCCACGCACGATTGGCCGGCTTCGTAGCCGTAAAATCCGGGAATG
Source organism: Anaerolineae bacterium (assembly GCA_016931895.1). Classification (NCBI taxonomy): domain Bacteria; kingdom Bacillati; phylum Chloroflexota; class Anaerolineae; species Anaerolineae bacterium. The sequence goes on along the minus strand of JAFGDY010000091.1, from coordinate 38,101 downwards.
ATGCCGTCTTCCACATAGCCGCACATGCCGGGCACGATGCGCTCTTCCGTGCCCAAAACCATGTGGCAGTTGGACGTGCCCATAATGATGACCATCCGGCCCGCTTCGGTCACGGTAGAAGCCGGCACGGCCACATGCGCGTCAACATTGGCCACGGCCACGGCAGTGCCGGGCTTAAGGCCGGTCCACTGCGCGGCTTCTGCGGTGAGGCCGCCTGCTTTGCCGCCCAACGGGGCAATATCGTGGCTCATTTTTTCATCAATAATGTTTTCCATACGTGGGTCGAGCGCCTTAAAAAATTCCTTGTCCGGGAAGCCCTCTTTTTTGGACCAGATGGCCTTGTACCCGGCGGTACAGGAGTTGCGCGTTTCGTTACCCGTAAGCTGCCAGACCACCCAATCTGCGCCTTCAATAAGCCGGTCGGCAGCCGCGTATACTTCCGGCGCTTCGTCCAGAATTTGCCATGCTTTGGGAAAGAACCATTCGGAGCTGATTTTGCCGCCGTAGCGGTCGAGCCATTTTTGTCCCATCTGGCGGGCAATCTCGTTAAGTTTGTTGGCCTCCGGCTGGGCGGCGTGGTGCTTCCACAGCTTTACCCAGGCATGGGGATTGTCGCGCCATTCCGGCAAAAAACGCAGAGGCGTGCCGTCGGCTTTGGTGGGCAGCATGGTGCAGGCTGTAAAGTCAATGCCCAGGCCAATTACATCGGCGGGGTCCACGCCGCTCTCTTTAAGTATCGCCGGGATGGCGTGTTTAAACACTTCCAGATAATCGTTGGGGTCTTGCAGCGCCCAGTCGTGTTCCAGGCGGATACCGCTGCCCGGTAGTTTTTCGTCAATTACGCCGTTGGCGTAGATATGAACATAAGCCGCAAGTTCCTGGCCGTTTGCCACATCCACTATCACGCCCCGGCCGGATTCGGTGCCAAAATCCACACCAATGGCGTATTTGCTGTTACTCATATTGACCTCCTCAAATTATACTGAGATTAGTTTGAAACCGTTACTTTCAGTAACAATGGGGGATATGTCATTCGATGCCGCTACGCTTACAGGAGAAATCTCCTCAAAACCGTATCTCTAGAAGGAGATTTCTCGGCCTATGGCCTCGAAATGACATTCAGCTTGTCGCTCAACAGAAGTATCGGCCTCATTCTGTTTTTATAGTATCAAGTGTCACGTATCATGTGGCGATTTTATTGATGATAGTACACATCCCAACCCAGGTATTTGCCCAGGGCTTCGTTGACGGCGGCCGCGGTTTGGGACAGATTGATGGCGGTGTGGTGTTCGTAGCCATTTTCACAGATGTAGGCCAGTAATTTTTGCAGGTTGGGCACCTTTACCACGCCGTAACCGCCAAAGGTTTTGAGCGGGTCGGTAGTCAGTTCGCCTTCGCCCACGTAGGCCAGGATTTTACCATTGAAGTCGTCGGTGGATACGCGGCAGTAAGTGAACGGCTTGGCTCGCACGCGACCCACCAAGGTGCCATAGGTGTTCTCTTTGCCCACCGTACCGGCAATAATCTCTTGATAATCCATCACCGGGATGTCATCGGGCGAGATGAGACCAGGGTCGTCTTTATCGGTGAAGACGCCTTTGGGTAGGTTAGAGCAGTGAAAGACAACGGCTTTGTTTGGGTCGTCGCCGTAGTTATTGTTCCAGTCCACAATGGCGCTGGGTTTCTGCGAGGCCAGGGCCATAACGTACATGCCCATCACTCCGGCGATGTCTGTTTCGCAGGCCGAAGGCATCAGCGTGTTGCTCATCATGCTCATCAGGGCACAAGGCACCACGCCGTAAAACTCCTGCATAGCGGTCCAGCATTGAATGGCCGTGGCTTGCAAGTTGTTTTCGGCCATCCAGTTGTCAATGACCACGCCCAATTTAGCCATTTTTTCCAGGGCCTCGGCGGGGATGCCTTTGGTGGGCACGTAATCTTTGATTTGCTCAATTTTGGCCTTGAGCTTGGCGTCGCCAGAGGCAATGCGGCCGGCCAGGCCAAAAAGTTCTGATAGGTCCAGGGTATCCACCGAGATACCGGAGCGGTCTAGCAATTTTTCGCTGAAGCGCACAGTCTTAAAGGCAGCCGGTCGCGCCCCAATCATGCCAAAGCGCGCCCCCCGGAGACCGCCGACCACCCGGCAGGTGGCGGCAAAACGGCGCAGGTCGGCCCGGAAGCTATCGCTTTCGGGGTCAACGGTGTGCAGGCTGGTGAGCGAATATTTAATGCCGTATTGGTAGAGGTTGTTGCAGGCCGACATTTTGCCGCAGAAAGAATCGCGGCGGTCGGCGATGGTCATTTTGGCAGCGTCATCGGGAAACGCCTGGATCAGCACCGGCACGTTTAGTCCGGCAAAGCGCAGGGTATTGGCAATGCCGCGCTCGTCGCCAAAGTTGGGCAGCGTAACCAAGATGCCGTCAATCTCATCCCGGTGTTTTTTGAAGAGGTCGGCGCACTTTTGGGCCTCGCTCAAACTCTCCACACTGCCGTAAGGGGTGTCATCGGGCGAAAGCGCGATGGCTTTGATGCCCTCTTCCTGCAACACTTTCAGGATGATTTCCCGGCCAGTGCTGCACAGATGGCTGGGGAAAAATCCACGGTTGCCAACAATAACGCCTAATGTTACTTGTTTCATGTTTAAGTCTCCTTTGCACTTAATTTAAATTGGGTTTTTGAGGGAACTTTCTCTAACAATTAATTGCGGTTTGAGCCAAACCGTTTCCGGCTGGTAAACACCTTCAGCAGACTCCCGGCTGGCTTCAATCATGCCGATGATTTCTTGGACAGCCGTGCTGCCTAACTCGTGCAGATTGTGTTGGATGGTAGTCAGGGGGGGATAGAAGTAAGCCGATTCGGGAATATTGTCAAAACCAACCACGGCCAGGTCCTGGGGCACCCGCAGCCCCCGGCAGTGGGCCACCTGCAAAACGGTCAAGGCCATTTGGTCGTTGGCCGCAAATACGGCATCCATTTCTGGATATTGGGCTAATAGTTGGGCGATGGGCGTGACCGCACTTTGGGAAGACCAATCGCCTTCAAGCCGGTGATTTTTTTCTACCTGCCGGCCGGCATCGGCCAATGCATCATGCCAACCGGCCTGGCGCTGTCGAGCCTCCCACCAGGTCAAGGGGCCGGCCAGGTGGCCAATGTGCTGGCAGCCTTGCTTAAGCAAGTGTTCTGTAACCAGCCACCCGCCCAGGTAGTTATCAACGGCCACAGTGGAGAGGGTGCTTTCTTGGTGCATAGTCAGAAAGATTATCGGGACCGGTAAACCGGGCAGGCGTTCATGCAGCCAGTCGCAATTGTTGCCTACTTCGGGCACAGCCCAGATGATGCCGTCCACCTGGCGGGCCAACAAATCGTTAAAAATGGGTTCAACATTGCCGGTATCAAAGCGGGGCAATTTTTTAAGCAGAAGGGAATAACCCTTTGCCTCGGCCTGGGTGGTGATGCCGTTGAGTGTTTGCGAGGGGCCAATGTAACGCAGCCCGGCGATGACCACGCCCAGGGTATAGCTTCTTTGTTGGATGAGGCTACGGGCCAGGGCGCTGGGTTGGTAACCCAGCCGATCAATGATGTCCAGGATTTGCTGCCGGGTTTGAGAAGCCACGTCGGGCCGATCATTGAGCACGCGGGAGACGGTTTGGGTGGATACGCCCGCCTCTTGCGCCACCTGTTTGATTGTGATTTTTCTGGGTCTTATAGCCATCCGCAAACCTATTCGTTATCGTTCACGGGAACGATAACAGTTTAGTACAGAAGGTTTTTAGAGTCAAATGGCCTAGAGGTTGAGGGCTTATCCCTCCGCAGAAATTCAAAGTCGAATGTCTGTATTTATTCCCCCTCAAGATTTTTCAACACAAAACACCAATTCATGCTCAAACATGATCTCGGTCACCGGCCACGGCCTGTCTTTGATGAGAGCAAAGAATAGCTCTCGATACTGTTCGGTCAGGCTGCGGCGGCCGCTCAAACTGCGGGTAGGAAAGGAGATCACCAGGTGGCGGACGCGCAAGGCATCTAGCAGGGGGAGCGTACAACCCGGCTGGCGCCGTTCAAAACGATGAACTTCTTTTAGAATCAAGGCCACGTCGCCTGTTTCTTGGGGAAAATCAAGCAGAATATCTTGATGTCTGGCCAGGGGCGGCAGGCCCTGGCCGCGGAAAAAGTGATTCAAAAAATCTATGCGGGTTTGATGAATATCGTAGGCGTAGTAAAGGACGGCGGGAGGCAAATCCATCCAGGGGAGGGCCAGGGGATTCAGACCGCAGGCCAGGTCCAGCAGGCGGGCGGGCCGGCCGGTTATTTGAAAAATACGTTCGTAAAAATCGGCCAGAACGGGCAGCCGTTCTCGGGTGGTGGCATGGGTCTGCATCAGGCGGGCGCAGGTGGCTTTGAGAGTTTCCGGGTGGGCCGTTTGAAAGGCGGCGTTTAATTCGGCCGTAGCTGTGGCGTAGTTGGGATCGCCCAGGTAAGGAGCGACGACTTCGTGCAGTTTTTTTCGGGCCGCTTTAAGGACATCCGCCTTTTTAGAATGGCGGGCCAGTTCAGTGGTTAACAAGTCCCGAATGGTTTCTTCGCAGACGCCGAGGTGGCGGTATTTTTTGGATTGTTTGATCTCGGCCACAAGCGCTTCGAGGTCAACCTTGGATTGGGCTGAAGTCATTTTTTGTTTACCAGAAATACCAGTTCATGGGCAAAGGCAAACCGTTTCATCGGCCAATCTCTGTTAGCCATCATCTCCTCAAATCTGGCCTCGTAGCTAACGGCCATCCCTTTTCGGCTGCCCCCTAAACTATGCGCCGGAAATGAGACCAGTAGATAGTCAGCCTGGAGGGTGTCTAGCAAACGAGTACCCGCCGCTTTGTTCACTTGTTCTAGACAGGGAATGGCCTTGAGCACCAGGGCTAAATCTACGGAGTGGGTGGGACAGGCATGGATCACGTCGCGGGCTTCGGCCCGGCCGTTGACGCCCGCGAGGTCCATAAATTGGGTCAAAAACTCTATCATGTCCCGGTAAATGTCGTAAGCAAAATATTCCACCTGGCCAGGCAGCGACATCCAGGGGATGGACAGCGGATTAAGGCCGCAGGCAAGGTCAATGACCGAGTGGATAGGGGGCAGGCCGGCCAGGACGGTGGGGTAGAATTTTTCCAGGCCGGGCAGCCGTTCCCGGGTGGAAGTGTGGTGGCTTTGGATGCGGAGACAGGCCCGGAGAAAGTCTGCTTTGCCGGCGGCGCGAGCTTCACGCAGTTCGGCCAGCCAGGCGGCGTAATCTGTTTTGCCTGGCCAGTAGGCCCCGCCCACCTGGTGCAGTTTGTTTTTGGTGACTTTAACGGCTTCTTTTAAATTGCGCCGTTTGGTCAGTTCCTGCACGCCAATGTTACGGACAAAATCCCGGCAGATATGTTTGTATTTGGGGCTGGCCAGAATGGTTTCCACCAGCCGGTCTAATTGATCGGCGTTCATAATTTTTAGAGAATCTTAAAAATCGCGCAACCGTTCGGTCAGTTGGGTCATAAAGCGGAGATTGTGGATGGTGGCCAGCCGGAAGAAGAGATTGTCGTTAATTTTGAATAAATGATGCAGATAACCCAACGAGTAATTGGCGCAGCACAAACAATCGCAATAGGGCGATACGGGCGCATCGGTTTTGATGTGTTTGTTGTCGGGAGCGTAAACGTAGGTGAACCATTCCCCGGCCAGGCCGGTTTCAGTCGTAAAAGCGTACAACCGGCCGCGCCGGGCATCGCGGGTAGGCATAGCGCTGTCGAATAGATCGTAGCCCAGCCGGGCGCAGGCGACCACGTTGGCCGGGTGTCCGACGCCCAGGGCGTGCAGGGGATACTCCGGCGGTACCAGTTCCCGGATGTAAGCCAGGGTTTCGGTGAGTAAATGGCCGGCCGCATCCAGGGGCCAGCCGCCGTAACCATACCCGTCAAAGCCAATGGCCAGTAACTCCTCCGCGCACGCCCGCCGCAGGTCGCGGAAATCTCCGCCCTGGATCACGGCGTATAGTTTGGGTTGTTGTTCTACAGCAAGGTTTTTTTGTTCAATGAGCCGCCGGAAGGTGTTTTGGCCGCGTTTGGCCCAGGAAATGGTCCGGCGCACGGAAATCTCCTGGGTTTCGCGGGGGTCGTGGGGATGGGTGCAGTCGTCCAGGCAGATCACAATATCGGCGCCGTAGTTCATTTGCAACTGGATGGTTTTTTCCGGGGTGAGTTGGTATTTCCGCGCGGCGCCTTCCGGCCAGAAGGTGAGGCCCTGCTCGCTCAAACGTCCGTTTTTGGGGTTTTGTCGGATCAGGGAGTAAGCCTGAAAGCCGCCGGAGTCGGTGACAATGGGCCGCGGCCAACCCGCCATTTGATGCAGCCCGCCCAGGGCCTGCACGGTGGACGAGCCAGGCCGCTGCATCAGGTGAAAGGTGTTCATCACCAGGGCCTGCACGCCGCAGCGTTCCAGGTCGGCGCTGTCCACGGCACGCACCACGCCGCGGGTGGCGTCGGGCAGGAAAGCCGGGAGGGATAGCCGGCCGTAGGGGAGGTTTAAAATGTTTCTGGCCGGAGGCATGGTTTATACTCTACTTTCGGTGCCCGCAATCACAATGGTATACTCGCCGCGGGGTTCAACGTTTTCCGTTTCGCTGACCAACTCGGCCAGGGCGCCGCGTTGGACCGATTCGTACAGTTTGGTCAGGTCGTTGGCGATGGCGGCTTTGCGATTGCCAAAGATCTCCAGAGCGTCGGCCAGGCAGGCTTTGAGGCGGTAGGGACTCTCGTAATAAATCAGGGTGTGGGGCGACTCCTGGTCTACCTGGAAAAAACGCCGCCGCGGGCCGGCCTTGCGCGGGGGAAAACCGCGAAAGGTAAAGCTGTGCACTGGCAGGCCCGACAACACCAGGGCCATCACCAGGGCGCTGGGACCCGGAATCATGGTCACTTCCAGGCCCGCGTCAATGGCCCGGCGGACCAGGGTGAAGCCGGGGTCGGAGATGCCGGGCGTGCCGGCGTTGGTGACCAGGGCCACGGATTGACCTTGTTCTAGCAACGCCATAATTTTCTCGCCGGCCCGCGTCTCGTTGTGTTCGTGAAAGGAGAGTTGGGGTTTGCCGATCTGGTAATGTTTGAGCAGCCGACCGGTTTTGCGGGTGTCTTCGCTGGCAATCAGGTCAACCTGGCCCAGCGTTTCTAACGCGCGCAGGGTGATGTCGCTTAAATTTCCAATGGGGGTGGCTACCAGATAGAGCATGGCCTCTCTTGGCGCGTTGGCTGTTGGCTAGAGCCAGGACATTGTTGTGTTTCTGCCCGGCAAAAAATAAAAACTTTTTTCTAAATACCTGTCGGAAGGGAAAAGAATACATTCAAGTTTGGGACGTATCCAACCAGACAACTTCCTGGCGCAGGGTTTGGGCAAAACGTCCCCCCCTGGCTTGTAGTTGCTCCCACTCGGCCTGAGTATAAACCAGAAGTTCCGCCGGAACCGGCAGGGAGGTTAGGTTCCAGGTTAACGCTCGCCGTTCAAACGGCTCATCTGTTTCGCTGACTACGGCAATCAAATCCAGATCGCTGCCTACGCCCCAATCACCGCGGGCATAAGAGCCAAAATATCCCAGCCGTATCAATTCAGCGTGCCGGGGTGCTTCTCGGTTAGCCCATTGTTGCACTGCCCGGCCAATCTGGGCTTGATCAGGCCATTTGAGTACGGACGAATTCAAGGATTTCACCGGCATATTGAATTGCCTCGCGACTTTGTAAATCTCCATAGTGGGCAAAGGGTGGGCCTTCCGGGTGTCCATTGGCGTATCGGGTGGGAATGTAGAAACCATCTAACACTTGCGCTTTTTCAATCAAATTGGTTGTCACCGGAACAGGTAGTTCTTGCAGCAAGCGGGCCACCATGTGACCCCAGGCCTCTTGTCCCAATGCCAAATGAAGCGCCTTCACTGCTTTTTCAGCAGCTTGCTGAGCGGCAAAACAGGCCCATTCGTGGCGCTTTTCTGCGCGCGACGAATTGGCCTGTTCAAGGTCCCGTTCTGCCTGGACAAACCAATCCCCAGACCGATTGGCCATCATGGCTCTCCTCTCTGCATATCGGTATAAGGTATTGTAACCGCATCTTGGTATATCCACAATTGCGGTTCAATCATTCATTATCCCCCTCCGGCGCTATTGGCGCCACCCGCAAAGTAGATTCGTTACGGTAGGTGACCAGGCCCGGGGCAGCGCCTTTGATGGCCCGGACGTGTTTTTTGAGGGTTACGTCCACTTCTACGCCGGTATCGTGGCGGGCGCGGGAGTAATAAGCGGCCACACCGGCGGCCCAAAAAACGTCTGCTTCGGCAGGCAAACCCTGGGCGGTAGGGATGACAACGTGCGCGCCAGGGACGTTACGCGCGTGTAGCCACAGGTCGTCCGGGGCGGCGCGGTTAAAGGTGAGGTGCGCGTTTTGCAGGGCGTTTTTGCCCACCCACACGGTGGCCCCCTTGGGCGCGGCCAGGCGCAGGTAACGGCCGGTCGCCTGTTTTTGGCGTTGTTTGCGCTCTTTTTTGGAGCGATAGTAGCCTACTTCGGCCAGGGCCTCGGCAATCACGTCAATTTCCGGGCGGTCTTCGGCCATGGCTAAATCCTGCTCTAACTGTTCCAGGTAACTTTCTTCCAATTCAACATTTTTAAGTTGGGCCGGAATTTCTTCGGCGGCGCGTTGGGCTTTGCGGTAGCGGTTGAAGTATTGTTGGGCGTTGTCGCCGGGGGAGAGGGCCGGGTTGAGGGCGATCACGGCGGGCGACTCGCCGGGCAGCCAATCAACCACCAATTCTTTTTGCCCCGGTTGAATTTGATGGGCGCAAGCCAGGATCATTTCGCCCTGTTCCTTAAAGGCCAGGGGATTGGCCAGGGCGGCGGCATCTTCTTGCAGCCGTTCGCGGCGGCGGGCGAGTTTTTGGCGGGCGTCGCCAATGGCTTGCGCTAAGGGCGTTTTGGCGGCGGCGTACCCGGCAGCGGCTTCGGCAAAGTAGGTTTCTACGGCGGCAGAGAAGGTGGTAGTGGGTTGGGTGTGGGCCAGGTGGTGGAGGGGATAAGGGGCAAAGGCCGTCGGCAGGCCATCTTTGTCAAAAGCCAGGGTGGGCTGCCACTGGTTTTGCCGGAGGTGGTCAAACAGTTCGTCAAAGGCCTTGAGCAGCGGCGTTAACTCGGCAAGCTGGGCCACTTTGGTATTGGCGTGGCCGGTAGCCCGGTAGACAATCTCCCAGGCCAGGAGAGGGCTGACGCCGGCCAGCACGCCGGTGAGCAAACGAGACAGGTGAAGCTGGGGCGAGGCTTCGCCCAGTTCCCGGCGCAGGGTCAATTCGCTCAGTTCGGTGGGTAGCAGTTTATTCTGGGCTGGTGGGGGTTGGTAGGGCCGGTTGGGGGTGAGCAGGCGCTGACCGGTGGGGGCGGCGGGGTGGGAGAGACGGGCTACTCCCAAGATGGTTTGCCCGGCATCCAGCAAAATCAGGTTGCTGCGCGTGCCCAATAATTCGGCCACCAGGCCGGTGGGGCCAAAGGGTGTGTCGAAGCGAAAATGCAGAATACGCTCGTAGGGCGGCTGTTCAATGGCCTTGAGCCTGGCCCCGCGCATGTATTTGCGCAGAACAAGCATTAAGGGCGTATCGTAGCCGGTGCCGCGGCGTGTTTTGGCCGCTGTCAAATGTAAGCGCGGGGCCTGGGGTTCAGCCGAAAGAATCAGGTAGTGGCGAGTGGGATGGACGAATATCTCCAGGCCAAAGGTGAGCGAGTTGATTTGGGTGACCCGCTGCACCCGACCGCCCAAAATAATCTGGCGTAATTCGGCGGCCATAGCGGCTATAGAAAAGGTATCAAAGTTCATGGGTAACGTAAGGCCAACGTTAAAACGAATTTAATTTATGCGCCAAATCCGCCGCCGTGTCGGTGCCGCGCACGCGGAGACGGGGCAGCTCAAAGCGGTTGGCAAAAGCGTGCTCAATGCCCCATTCGGTGGTGACGGCGTTCCAGAAGTGGGCGGAGTCGAGCACCCGGATGGTCAGGTCATCGTAGCTTCCGGCGGGGTAGGAGAAAAAACGGACCGGCTCGCCGGTGTGGGCCTCAATGGCTTCTTTGGAAGCCAGGATTTCGTAGACGAGAAAGTCAACGTCTTGCCCGCGCATGTCGTAATGGCGATAGCTGTGGGAGCCAAATTCCATGCCGGCCCGGTGCATCTCTGCGACCATATCCCAGGTGAGGTAGTGGGGATCGGCAAAGTCAAGGGGGTAGGTAAAGATGAAAAAGACGCCGGTGTAACCGTATTTGCGTAGCAGGGGGAAGGCATTTTCGTAATTGTCGCGGTAGCCGTCGTCAAAGGTGATGATGATGGGTTGGGGCGGCAGGGGCGTTTGCCGGCTGAGGGCATAGGCGAGTTGTTGCATAGTGATGGTTTCGTAGCCGGCCTGGCGCAGATAGGCCAGGTGGCTTTCAAATTGTTCCGGTGTTACCGAAAGGTCCAGACGATAGACGTCGGCGTCGGCCGGGGGCGCGGAAAGGTAGTGGTACATAAGAATAGGCACTTGCAGCGTAAAACCCTGGCCCAGGGGCGTTGGTTCCGGGGTGGGGGTCAAGGTGTTGGTGGGCGTGGCCGAAGGCGTGGGTGTTTTGCTGGGCGTGAGCGTGCCGGTGGGGGTGTGAAGGGGGGTGGGGGTGCGGGTAGGGCTGGGGGTAAAGGTGGCGGAGCCCAAAGGGGCCGGCGTTTTGGCAGGCGTGGACGTTGGCCGGCCCGGCAAGGACAAGGAGAAGGGCGGTAGAGAAGGCGGGGCGTCGTTTTGTTGCCCTGCCGGCCCGATGATTTGCAGGCCCAGGCCAATACTTTTGAATACCATAAAGCCGGCGCCAAGTTGCAGGCCTACGATCAGGATAAAAATGGGAACAATAAACCAATAACGGGCCAGTATCCGCCTGGCCAGTCCCCGCGTGATTGACATAATTTAAAACACCTGACGGTAATAAAATCAAACTTAAAGTATACGTGGAGGGCGGGGGGATGTCAAAATAGAAGGGATGAGTGTCAATAAAGTTTATTCTCCGGTTTACAATTGGTTTCAGAATAAGTTTTACTCCCCAACACCTCATACAACTGGCCGCTGGCGTCGTCGCCCGCCGGCAGGGGAACGTCCAAACAGGCAATGGGCCGCAGCCGGGCGGCGGCAGCCAACCGGGCAATGGTGGGCTGCACCGAAGGGCCGTCGTTGAGCAGGAAAACAGGCGTGCCGTGATGGGCCATGCGGGCCAGAAAACAAGATAATTCGGCTTCAGTCCAGCCGCCGGGATAAAATATCCAGCGCTGGCTATGCAGGGTGATGGCCCCACCATTATAGTGGACGCCAATAGCGGCGGGGTCAGGGGTGAATAGGTTTATTTTGGCCAGCGCCGCTCGTTCAGAGATGGTGACGTAACCAAATGAGGCACGGTGGGGTTGCCAGGCGCGCGTTACCAGGGGCGTAATGCGCACCAGGGGCAACAGCAGGGTCAGGCAGATGGCGCCCATAATCAGAAGATTGGCCAGGCGGGGGGGCATTTTTGCCGGACGCAGGGGCGCGTTGACCAGTAAGCGCCACGTCCAGGTCCAGCCCAGGCCGGTCCAGACCGCCAATAAAGGGAATAAAGGAAGCAGATCGCGCAAGCGCAGCGACTGGTAGGGCAATTGCAAAAGCAGCACGGCCAGCGCGCCGGCGGCCAGGATGAGCCAGCCGCGCCGGTCTTGTCGCCAGTGCCAGATAAGGCCGACCAATAGAAAGGGAGCCAGCAGGCCAAGTTCAGGCCCTCGGAACATCTCTTGAAAAATACCGGTGAAAGTAGGCCCGATATTGGCCGGGGCAAAGTGGGCCAGTTCACGGGCCTGCGGGTTAGCCAGGGGGCTGCCAAATACGCGCCAGCGGTAGACGATGTCGGGCAGAGCGGTGAGCAGCGCCCCCGCCCCGCTCAGGGCCAATAATGCGGCTTGTTGCCGGCGCGTAACTCCTCTTAACCAGGCCAGGCCAAGGATCAGGCTGGCGCCCAACATCAATTGGGTATACCGCACATCAAAGGCCAGGCCCAGGGCCAGGCCGGCAATGAAAGCCGGCATGAGATAAGACCCAAAGGGCGGCAAAAGCTCTTTTGATTTGTGATGCACTTTGAGCAAGGCCAGCCACATAAGCGTGGTGAACAGGGCGGCGGCCACGTCGGCCATTGGCACCAGGGCGCGGTCAACCACTTCGTAAGAGGTGGCCCAAACTAACAGGGCCGCGCCTCCGGCCATAAAGGCCCAAGCGGGGGGCAGGCCATCCTTAAAGCGGAACCGGTCCATTGCGGTGACCAGGGTGAGCCAGCCTACGCTTAAGGCCGTGAGCAGAGCCAGCAGCGGCGTTGTGATATACAGGCCGGATTCGCCGAATAAACGGTATCCGCCGGCCAACAGGATAGACATACCTAACGGCCACACGCTGGCGGCCTGGCCGGCGGCGTTGAGCGGCAGGTGATACCCCAGGGCAATCACCGGGGCCCAGGCCAGGGGTAAATCGGCAATACGGGGGAACAGATCAAACTGATGCAAAACGGTGCCGCGCTCAACTAGGTCAACCGCCACCTGGGCGTAACCGTAGGGATCGGTGCCGGTGACGCCGTGGGTGCGATGGCTGAACAGTTCAAAGGCCAGCCAGCCCAACGAAGCTGCAATAAGGAGGCCGGCTAAGGGGTAAACCATTATACGGGTGAGGTTTCGCTTTAAGTAGAACAGTTCCAGCAGCAGGGTATACAGCACCGCGGCCACGGTCATACTGCTCAGATAGAAGGGCAGCCAATAGAGCGTGGCCAGGCCGGGGTAGGTGGGCACAGGTAGGGTGGATTGGGGCAGGTTGAACAACAAACACAAGCCGGCGCTGAAGTAGGCCAGGCCCAGCGGCAGTAAGGGCGTTACGTAGATTCGCCGCCGGTGAGGGGAAGTCAGCCCGGCCAGTAATAGCTGAAGGGCCAGGAGGGCGTTCCACAAAACCACACTCCACCAGAAAGGCCGGCCCACAGCGCGCACCCACCCGGCCAGGCCCGCCAGGTGGAAGGCCCACAGCCCTAGCTGCCAGCGTAACGGCAGGGGCGGGCCAACCTCCCGGAAGGTCAGCAGCGCCCAGGCATGGTCCAGGGGGGCGGTGGGACGAGAGGCCCAAACTCTGAGGGCCGGCCCACTCAAGGTCAGGCCCAGCAGCAGCGGCGGCCAGATGCGGGCCGACCAGCCCGGCACCAGGGCCAGCCGCGCCCCCACCAGGGCCAGCCCCGCCAGGCCAATCGCCAGTTCAAAATGAGGCAGGTGAAAAGCCGCGCCTCCACTTTTATGAACCGGCGGGCGAAGTAGTTGCCAACCTGACCAGGCCACCCACCCCAGAAAAAAAAACACGTAAAAGGCATAAATCAGCCAGGCTTTGGCGGTCAAGGGGCCGGGGTCGGGCTGGAACCAGTAAACCGCGTTCAGCATGGCCGGGCCACTTAGGCTTCTTCGTCAAAATCGGCCAGGTCGCCGGAGGGGGATAGGGCTTGAATGGTCAATTCGGCCTGGTCCAATTGCCGGCCGCAGTGTTTAGCCAGGGCCATCCCCCGCTGGTACAGGGCCAGGGCTTCGGCCAGGGGTAAGTTGCCGGCTTCCAATTTTTGCGTTGTTTCTTCCAATTCACGATAGGCTTGCTCAAAGCTCAATGCTTCGATATTGGTTTGACTCTGTTGGCTCATGGTCTTTCCTATTCTCTCTCCCAGGCCAGCGTCCAATTGATGGCCCGCCTGATCCCTTCCGCAAAAGGGACTTTGGGCTTAAAGCCCAGCAATTCTTCCGCTTTGCTGAGGTCGGCAATGTAAAAATTGATCTCGCCGGGCTGGGTGGGTTTGTCAATGATTTGGGGCGTAAGGCCCAGATTGGCGGCAATCGTTTCGGCCAGTTGCAGCAGGGTGGCCGGGCTGCCGGAGCTGAGGTTAAAGGTTTCGTTGATCACGTCTCCAGTTTGCATTTTTTCAATGCCCAACATCAGGCCGTCAATGCAATCGTCAATGTAGGTAAAATCAAGCAGTTTGGCCCGGTTGTAAATGGTGATGGGTTGGCCCCGGCGCATCCGGCTGATGAAGATGTGCAGTACGCGCGTCATACGCTCCAGGTCGCTATCGTAGCGGCCGTACACGTTGCTCAAACGGAAGATGAGGTATTTGAGATTGTAACAATTGGCGTAGGCATAAATCAACATCTCGTCGGCCATTTTGTAGGCGGCGTAGGGGCTGAGGATATGAAACACGTCGGCGGTGATTTCTTTTACCGCGGGGGGTTCGGGCCGGCCATACACTTCTCTGGAACTACTGAAAATAATGGGCGTTTGCTGGCAGCGGCAGAAATCCAGAACATTAAAGGTGATGGTGGCGTTTTCGTGAGCGCGGCTCGGCTCCTGGACCAATTCATGCACTTTGGCATTGGCGGCCAGATGCACCACCAGGTCGGGCCGGGTAAAGCCCGGCTGAGCCATTGCCATTTCCGCCGGAGTCGGCATCCCCTGTTGGGCCAGGTTACGCCGGAGGGTGGGGATTTTGGCCGTCCAGGTGTTTTCCCGCCAGTCAATGCCCAAAACGGAAATGCCTTTTTGAATCAAGGCCAGGCATAAATTGGTGCCAATCTGGCCGCTACTGCCGGTGACAAGAATTTTCAAGGGTGTTTTCTCCAGAGGTTTGTAAATGGCAAATTATTTTACAGTTGCGCCAAACTCACCGTTGCTCACCTGAATAAGCAGGTCATCTCCCGGGCACACCTGGCCGGTTTGGGTGATGACGCTTTGATTTTTCTGCACAATGGCGTAGCCTCGGGCCAGGGTGGCGGGCGGGTTGAGAGCCTGGAGTTGAGCAGCCAGGGTTTTGACCCGTTCTTGTTGCAGGGCCAAGTGATGCCGCAGGGTTTGGGTGGCGCGATTGACGACGACGTCAATACGCTGGCGGTAATTATTGACCTGGACCTGGGGCGAGCGTTGGGCCAACGCCCACTGTTGCTGCTGCAAATGGGTTTGGGCAGTGGCTGCCACTTGTTGGGCGGCGTCGGTTAAGGCGAGTTGGTGATTATAGAGCAATCGTTCCAGTTCCAAACGGTCAGGGGTGGCTAACTCGGCTGCGGCGGAAGGAGTGGGGGCGCGGACGTCGGCCACAAAATCGGCAATGGTAAAGTCAACTTCATGCCCTATCCCGGTAATAATGGGCACGGGACAGGCGGCAATGGCCCGGGCCAAAGCTTCGTTATTAAAGGCCCACAAATCTTCCAGGCTGCCGCCGCCCCGGGCCAGAATGATTACGTCAACCCCTGGTTGATTAACCCCGTATCGAGCCACTGCTTCCAAGGCGGCAATGATTTGAGGCGGCGCCGTTTCGCCCTGAACGGGGGTGGGAGAAAGAATGACCTGCACTAGGGGATAACGGCGGCGGAGAACGTTGAGAATATCGCGCAGGGCGGCTCCCTGGGGTGAGGTGACCAGCCCCAGCCGTTGGGGGAATAGGGGCAGGGGTTTCTTTAGTTCCGGGTCAAACAGCCCTTCGGCGGCAAGCCTGACTTTGAGGCATTCAAATTGGGCGTAGAGCGCGCCCTGCCCGGCCGGCTCAAGATCGTCTACGTAAAATTGGTAATTGCCGCCCGCCTCGTACACGGAGATTTTGCCGTGGGCCAGCACGGCCTCGCCGTCGCCTTGGGGCAAATAAATCAGGCGACTGGCCTGCGAGCGCCAAATCACGCAGCGGATGCTGGCCTGGTCATCCTTGAGGGTAAAGTAGATGTGCCCCGAGGCAGCCGGTTTCCAGTTAGAGATTTCGCCTTCAAGCCACAGGTCTTGCAGGGTAAAGTCGGCCTCCAGTTTTTGGCGGAGGTAGGCATTAATGGCGCTGACGCTGAAAACATGCGGCGAGTCGTCAAAAAGCGTTGGCTGGTACATGGGGATGATGGAATCCCTCTAATCACATTCTATATCGTCTGGGTCAACAATTTCAAACAGGCCCTTTGTCGCCGGGTGTGTTTCTAAGCCCTGGCGTAGTGTTTCGGCTTCATCACGAGGCATTGAGGTGGACACCAGTAAAACTTTGCCCTCTTCTGGCCCTTCAACTCTGCGGAAAGTAACCCTGGTATATTGGCCATGCATGGGGATGGTGAAGGTTTGGTCCAGGAATTGAACAACGTAGTCGCCGGTTAAAGGGGCATAAATTTCAAAGCCGCCCACGCCATACTCCGGTTTGCTGCCGCTGGTTACCGTTGTCTGAAAGCCTTTGGGGTCGGTCATCACAAGGGGTTCGTTAGCCAGGCCAATATCCCCCACCAGCAGCGGCAAGCCGGGGCCGCGTTCGATCTCAACATCCCAACCATCTGAAGGCGGGGCGGGCAGTTGCAGGGTGAGAGTTACTTTATTTTGGCCGGTGATGGTCATGGCCTGGCTGAGGTCGCTCTCTTCAACGGTAACGGTGTAATTTCCGGCGGGCAGGTTCTCAAAAAGAAAGTAGCCTTGCTCATCGGTAGCGTCGGTCAGTTCAACCGTATTGCTGGCCAGGTAAATCAAACGGTTGGCAACGGGTTGGTTGAGGTGATCCGTTAAAGTGCCTTCAATTACGCCAGCAGGTTGAGGCGGCCCGCCGCGCCGGAAAGTGAGTTGGGTGTATTGGCCGTTCATGGGAATTTCAAAGCGATAGGTTTCAACTTCCAGGATATACGTGCCAATTTCGGTGGCGTAGGTTTCAAAGCCGCCGGAACCATATTCCGGTTTGTCGCCGGCAATCACCCGGTTGGTAACCTCGGTTGGACTGGTAAATAGCATTGGCTCGCCGGGGGTCAGCCAATTGCCCACAATCAAGGGCAGGCCGGGGCCGCGGGTAATTTCCATAGTGACGGTGGCATTGGGATCGGGCAGCATCAGGTCAATGACGATATCCTGACCAGGGGTGGTGGTGATGTTTTCTTGTTTCACCTGGTAATCAGGTAACTCAAGCGTATACACCCCGGCGGGGATCTCCATCAGGCGATAAGAGCCGTCGGCCAGGCTCATTGTATCGGCGGCGTAGGTTTTACCGGTTAGAGTAACTTTCACCTCGGCGGCGGGCTGGCCGGTGTGATCCAGGATGGTTCCCAGGATGGTGCTGGTGCGCACGGAAGTGGGGGGGCCAAGCGTAACGCCGGTGTAATAATGTTTGATAATGTCTGGGTAAGAGAGGCCCTGTTCGGCCAGGGCCCGGGCGCCGTATTGACACAGACCCACGCCATGCCCGTGTTTTTCGTCTTTATCGGGGCACGGCACGCCGCGCAGGTAAGGTATAGGCGTAGCTCCAGCAAAAACATCTTCATTGTTTTGGGTATGTCCGCCGCAATTAGCCGAGAAAATGGTATTTGCCGTAGCCCCATCATAACGGGCAATAATATTTTTGGTTTGGGCAATGGCTTCATCTGAGTTGGGATGAATCTTGGCGGGGTCGTAGTTTTGGCAGTGGGTATGGTCGGTGCAGATGTCGGCGTTGGGATGGCGGGGATGTTCAATGGCATATTGGGCAAAACTGCGCGCCGCGACGGCCTGGGCTTTCACGGCTTCGGCCGGCCACAGGGCGGGCATTTCGCCTGGCACTACAGCCCGCAGATACTCTTCCAGGGGCATCACTTGTACGCTGCCGTCATCAAACAGAACGCGGATGGTGGTTTGTTCGGCTTCGTCAGGGGGGTATTCGGTAATAGGCACCCGGGGCATATTCTTCAGGCGTTCGAGGTGTTGACTCAGGTTGACGATGCCTTGCACCCAGGAGTTGGGTAAGTTGCCGGGGGTGTTGGTGGGGTCTAACCAGAGGAAGTAGGTGAGGCAAATTACCCGGCCATCTTTTAAGCAGTTTTCGGCATGATAAATCAGTTGGTCGGTAAAGTCCAGGTCCGACGTGGCAAAGTTGCCGGCCTCGTCAATAATCATTTTGGCGTTGAGGTGGTAACGGGTTTCAAATAATTTCAAGACCCGCCGCCAGCGAAAGGCGTACCAGGAGGAGCGTTCGGGATCGTAGAGCCACTCGTGGATAGAACCGCTGCCGTTGCCCCAATAAGCGTGAAACGTAAGGATGTTGTCAAAGTAGTCGCGCACGGTTTCGTAGAGATAGTCGTATCCGGCCCAACCGAGCAGCGGGTTGCCGTTGTCATCCGGGCTGCCATCTTCATTGTGCCCAAAAGCAAAGGGAGGGGTAATTAGTTTCATTTGGGGGGTAATATCTTTGATGATATCCGCCGTCAGTTGCACCCAGTGGGCATATTTTTGGTAAAAGGCAGGCGTAGTGTAGAGGTGCTGATTATTGGGGTCGGGGTCGCCGTTTTCATAGTGCAGGTTGACCTCGTTGGCAAAGTAAACGTAGGGGTCCAAAGGCCGGATTTCGTTCCATTTGCTGGCGACGGAGCGCCCCAACTGCTCGGCGTAATAGGCCGGGTTTTCATGCCAATTGAGCGGGTGCTGGAAACGGATAACAATGGGGACTTCGGGATGGGCGGCCTTGTATTCGTAAACCCGATTTGCCGCCAGGTAGTCGAAAAAGCAGGTCAGGGCCGCAGGATTCCAATTGAGCATTTGGGCGGGGTTACCGGGGTGTCCATTTGCAACCCACAGCCCAGGCCGACGCATCATTGCTATCTCCTTAATTTAGGGTATCTGGAATTTGCCGGTAGCGCGGACAATTTTGAAATTGAAATTGGTAACGTAGTCAAAGAGTTTTTTTTGCAGTTGTTGCCAATCTTGGCTGGCCAAAATGGACTGCATCGTCTCCATATCTTCGGTGACGCCGCCGGTGAGGATTTGGGGACCGTCGCCAAAAATGGTGTACCAGGCTTCAGTGGGCTGGATGCCCAATTTCATGATGCCGGGGATAAATTCACGCACGCTGAATTCAAAGTAGTCGCTTTCAGAACCAGGCTTGAGGTCCCAACTCATCAAAAGTTTAATCATAAAAAAATCCTTAGGAGCGGGGTAAATTTTACATCAGGAAAGATAGCAGAATAAAGCCGATTCCGCAAGTTGTTTTAAAAAACCAGGCTGCATTTCTATAGAAACGCAACCTGGGGACGTCAAGAGAGGGTCAAGGTTATTCCTGGGGCCACCGTGAACGCAGGCGATGAACCAAAAAGGCAAGGCCCGCCAAGCCCAATCCGCTCAAGGGCAAAATAAGGCCAAGCCCTGTATTGGGGAGAGAATTGGGAATTTCCGCCGTGTCGCCGGTAACAGGCAAAAAACCAGGCGGCACAAATTCCTCGCCCGTGGTGGGTAACCCATTGGGCGGCACAAACTCCTCGCTACTCTCACCCTCTGGGGGGGAAGCAAGCGGGGTAGGGGTAGATGTTGCCTCTAGGGAAACAGGCGTTGGTTCAATCTTGGGAGTAGTGGTGGCAACAGCGGTCAGCGGGGTGGCCGGGATGATGACTGTGGTTGCAGTTGGCAGCAGCGGCGCGCCGCCAGAGCCAATGCTAAAATCAAGGGAGGCCTGGTCGGCTGCGCTTTCCCGATAGAAGAGGGTGGCAGTGTTGGTCAATTGGGTGCGGATGGGCAAATCTGCCGCAGCAATTACGGTAATTTGAATGGTAGCCTTGGCTCCGGCCGCCATGCGCTCAAGATAAACGGCTACCAATTGTCCATCCGGGCCGTTAATGATTTGAGTGTCCCTGGCCTCAACAGAAGTAGAAACATCCAGGGCAATCAGGCCGGGGGGAATCAGGTCGGTTACCACCACGTTGGTAATGTCGTTGGGTAGGGTGTTTTCAAGTTTAAGCGTTATCTCGGTGCCGCCGCCGGGAGGAATAACTTGGTGCAGCGCCGACATCTGGATAGTAGCTGGCGGCGTAAGGGGAGGCTCGCTGGCCAGAGCGATATTGGCAATGGTCGGATATGCACAATTGAGATACACGCCGGCGTCTTGCAGGTGCGGCTCAAATTGTTCTGCCTGACCGGGAGTCAGGGCCACATGTAACACAGCTACGCCTTCCCCCAGGCCGCCAAAGCCATAGTTGCCGTCGGTGGCGCTGATGGTAGAGATTTGCCAACTGCCGGTCTCTAGCTCGGTGGTAACACCGCCTTCGCCACCGTACCCCCAATTGATAATCTGGCCGACCACGGAGGCGCATTTGGTTCTAGTGGTGCCATCGCCGGAACCAACTCCACCCCCAGCACCGCCAGTGCCGCCGGTACCACCACCTCCGCCACCGCCATCCCCCGGTACAACCGTGGGCCGGAGGAGTTTGGCCGGATCAGGCGCGGAATTTACCGGCGCAGCTACCAACAGTAAGATGATGACCACCAGCAAAACAATGAAGCTGACAAAACCAGAAAACTTTGTAGGCATGCGGCTCATTCTCCTGAAACTACGCCTATTCTATTATGACAAGTCTTTGTGGTTTTGTCAAATAACTTAACATAAAAGATATGTTCTATTTTGGGGGCAATAGATCGGGTCTGCCGTTCAACCGGCGGTCTTTTTATGCTGCTTTTTCTAATTCGGTTTCGTTTTGGCGGGCGCCAATGATGCGGCGGGCGTTTTTATAACACTCAATCAACTGTTGATCATTGCCCTTAAAAGTGATAATGGTGTGTCGAGCGCAACGGGCGCAACCGCGCTGGGCGCGGTAGCTATCTCGCTCACAAGAGAGGCAGCCGTTCAGACCAATCATCATAATGGCAAAGGCCAGCACATCGGTATGTGTCTCAGGCAAAGCGGAAAGCGTGTCCATCAATTCAGACCAGGTTTGATTTCTTAAATTGCGTAGTTGGGGGATTAAGTGGGGGGTAAACAGCAGATCATAGTTTCGATAGATACCAACAGGATTGCCCATCACGTACCAAGTCCTGATTTTTAATGAGGCGTTCGCTAATTTTGTTAGCTCTTTAATTATACCCTTTCCGCATTATTATGTCAATATATTTTTGCCGTGTGGGTGCGTCCCAAAATCTTGGCAGTAAGGACAGGACATTGTCCTGTCCCTACCCTATGATCTAAAAATTGGGACAAATCCTTGCCGGGTGGATGTTGGTTTTTTAAGGGTCTAACCAAATCAGGAGTAACTCGGTTCAACTTCCCCCGCCCAGGTTTAATCCTTGGCCCTAACGCGCCCAGTCAAGCTGGGCCATTAACCAATCGGGCCGATTACCATCCCAATCGGCCACCTTAACCGGCGCGCCGCCGGCGGCATTGACCACGTAAATGCCCCAACTGCCCGCCGCATCCGAAACATACGCAATTTGCGTTCCATCGGGCGACCAGGCCGGCAGGCCATTGTTGCCCGGCGACATTGTAATCTGGCGGGGGGCGCTGCCGGCGGGGCTAACGGTATAGATGTTCCAATTACCGTCCTTGGTAGACATATAGGCCAATTGCGCCCCATCAGGTGAAAAATCAGGGGCGCGGTCGCTTTCGTGGTTGGTCACGCGTGTCGGTTCGCCGCCGTTGGCGGGCACCACATACAGGCCGGGATTGTTGCCGTCAGGGTCGGCTCCCTGGTAGGCAATCAGCCTGTTATCGGGCGACCAATCCGGGGTGCGCCCGTCGCCCAAAATAAGGGGGGCGCTTTTGCCGTCGGCAAAACCCAGGTGAATCAGCCAGCGTTGGGTAGCCGGTTCCTGGGCCGCAAACAGAAATTGATTATTATCGCCACCCCAGCGAGGCAGAACGTGTTGCTTATAAAGGGTAATCCGCCGGTCTTCGCCGCTGGTTAAATCATAAACGTGAAACCCCTCGGCCTCAATCAGTTTGGAGTGGTACACCAATAATTTACCGTTAGGGCTAAGGGCGGGCATAGTGCCATTGACCACCAGCGTTTTCGGCGCGCCGCCGTTCACTGGCGTAGACAAAATTTCCCAGCGAGTTTCATTGGGATTAAAGACGGAAAAAAGAATTTGGCCTTGGCCGGATGAGACGACCGGCGTGGCTGATGTTGTGGCGGTGATGGCCGGTGTTGTCGCTGCTGAAGTAGTGTCGGCGCCAGGAGTGGCGGCGCTATCCGTTGCGGGCGAGGTGGCTTTTACCGCAGGCGAGGCGCCGGCTGATCTGGCGGCGGACGTATCCTGGCAGCGGCCGTGGATTTGATCAGACCTGGCCTTAAGTGCATCGTTGGGCTGCAATAAAACCGCTTCAATATACTGTGCCTCGGCCAGGCACCACTCTTCCTGCGCCGCCAATTCATCGCCCCATTGCACATGCAGTTTTAAGAGCCGCTGTTTGACATCCAGATAATTACCATCTTGCAGGTAAAGCCGGCGAAAGGCGTCAACGGCTTTTTCCAGGTTGCCCTGCGCGGCATAGGTTTGGCCGTCCCGGTAAAGGGTAGCTTTGGCCATTTGTTGGTTGGCGGCCTGGTCGTCAGGGCGCTCAACCAAGGCCCGCTCAAAAGAAAGCAGAGCCTCGTCAATCCGATCCGGCGAAATCAATTGCAGGCCCAATTGATAGTTGGCCTGGTAGAGCAATTCCGATACCCGCTCAACCTGGTGGTCGGGGTCAAGGTCGCGTACCTGGGAGAGTTTCTCTACGGCCTCAAACCACTTTTCTTGGATTATCAGCGCTTCGGCTTCATTCAAGAGGGCGGTGGCCGCTGCCAGCCGCGCCTCAGATGTTGGCGTGGGCAGGTTTTGCGAGATGCGTTGCGCTTCGTGTAGCGCCTCGCGGGCAATGTGCAGATTGGGGTTGAGACTGAGGGCCAACTCAAATTCGGCAATGGCCAATTCAATGACCTGGTTGGCCAGATGCTCCTGCCCCCGTTGATAATGTTCCTCGGCTTCGGTTTGGACAACTACTGTGCGTTCTTGCAATCCCTGGCGAATAGCGAGCAAACCAATGCCACCATAAAACACAATGATACATGCCACAATGCCAACACAGCCCAAAAAGATACGTGGCCAGGTGCGGCGGCGCGGCCCAGCCTCCAGGTCATCGAGTTCTTCGTCATCCTCGTCGTAAAATTCTTCGCCGTACTCGTCGTATTCATCCGGCCACGCCTCTTCGCCGGCTACGGCAAAAATATCGTCTTCGGCCAGGGGTTCGTCGAACGGATAGGGAGCCGGGTATTCATCGGTATCCTCATCTGTCACCGGCATGCCAGTTACAGGCGGAAAATATGCCTGGTCAGGTTCGTCACCCTGCCCCGGATAAAATTGGTCGGCAAATTCCTGGTCGGGCAGCAGGTCTTCTGCATAGGGTGGTTCCGGTAAAGGCTGCGGCTGGCCGCAGTAAGGACACACTTCGTCCGTGGCCGGGTAGATGGTGCCGCAGTTTTCACATTGAATGGTTAAGTCTTCGGTCATTTTCTAAAACAAAAACCGTAAAACGTTAATAAGGCTCAACGTTGATACTCTAATAAGGTTGAGTTGTCTTCATCGGCCAGGCGAATCTGTACCGGCTTCTCGGCCGTGGCAAAGTGCCCTTGCCAGGGCAGCGCCGGGTCAGCCGCAAACGTCTCGGTTAAAATAGGTGTCTTCCCGGTAGAGACGGTCACGGTCAGGGGGCGGGGTTGGCTGGTCAAAACCGAAAGCGTATAAACGCCATCCGTCCCTTCCAGATAAATGGCGGCATGGTGATTGGCCCAGGTTACTCCACCCAGGCCGACCAGGGGCCACCAGCTTTCTTGCCATTGCAGCACGCTACCGCTGGTTACAGAAATGTCATCCTCCGGCCAGAAGCCGGTGTTGGCCCCACCCCAAATCTCAAAGTATTGGGAGTCATTATTGGTATAGCTCCGGTCGGGAAAGGTTGGGCCAAAGGCGAATAATTTGTTGCCGGGCACAGCGCCGGGTTCAATGAGGCGCACGATCCCCAGGTTGGTTTCGGGATTGTGGGCGCCCATAAAGGGGACGGCCATATTGGGCATAAAAAAGCCCAGGTAACCGGCCCACTGGCTGTAATCGCGCAGATCGGTTTTGCCAACCCAAGGCCAGGGCGACTCCTGATGGGCGTCCGGCACAGCCCAATCTGTTTCGCCCCGGCTGTGCACCAGCACCTTGTTGGTAGCCGCAATAAACTGCGTGTGCGGCGACATGGTTTCGGGAGCCAGGGCCAGCGCCGCATTGACCCAAAATTGCACCGGCACAGCATGGGCGGTGGCGTTGGTTAGTTTTGGACTAACGGTGAATACCGCGCTCTTGGCCGGTAAGGCAACTTGCACTTCCACGCCAACCCGGTTGGGGGCCGTATCACTGAGGGTAATGGTAGCGCCGTTAGCATTTTGGCTGACCTCATACTGCCAGGGCACGCCCCAACGGTAGCCGTGCTCTTGGGTGGGGTAGGCCCATTCCATGCCCCCGATGGCCAGCCACCAGTTGGCCTCGTAGGGTTGCAGCACCCCGTAGCGGGAGGGTTTGACTACCTGGTTATGGTAAAAGATTTCCTGGCCCGTAGATTTGACCACGGCGCTATACAAGCGCCCGCCCAATTCCGGCAAAAATGTTAAACGTAGATAGGGGTTTTCCAGCACCACGCCGGTATAATCAACGGGGGTAGGCGGAGGGTTGTCGGCCTCAAAGGCCTGGCGCTGGAAGTAGTAGACCGGGATGTTATAAACCGGGTCAATCTGCTCAACCAGGTAATCGCGGAGGGGATAGGTGGGCAGGGTGATGGTAGTTTGGTAAACTTTTACCCCGGCCACAGCCGACTCTGGCGCTGCTATTGAAGTATTAGCAGTGAGGGGTGGTTTTTGGGTTGAAGGGGTTGGCGTTGTTGAGGGCGTAGGCGAAGAAGTGGGGGTCGGTGGCTGTGGCGTGTCGGTTGGCGCTTCAACCTGGCTCAGATCAGGGGTTGGAGAGGCAGTAGGGAGAGCAGTAAAGGTAGGCGGCAGCGCTGTGCCGGTAGGAAGCGGGCTTGGGCTGTAGGTTTGGGTAGGGATAGAGGTGGTCATGAGGCCAACCGCGGTGGGCGGTGGTTGGTTACATGCGGTCATTAAAACTGCCGCCAGGAGTAACAGCGCTACCTTAGCGGCAAGATCAGGTTCAAAGTATAGTAAATAACGTTTCATCAGGGAGGGTATGATAGCACGAAAGAGGGTGGATGTCCAAAAAAATCCCTGAATTAGAGTGCGGAGCGAATGCTCAAAAACCGAACCCGCCTGAATTCCTTTTTATTCCCAGGCCAGGTCTTGGGCCAACTCAGCCAGGGAGCGGCTGCCCGGCTTCTTTTTGCCCGTCATCTTTTCTGCCCCTTTTTTGGCCACAATGCGTTTGGCAATAATGTCGGCCACTACTTTATCGGGCAGGGTTTTGGGCTGCGCGGCTTGCCAGGCCAGGGCTTGTTGTCCCGGCTCGCAGATTTCCAGATACGGGCAATAGCCGTGCGCCCAGTGGTCGGGCGGCAAAACGTCGTCGGGCAGGGAATCCCCGGCCAGCCCCTCCAGCATGGCCTTCACCCGCGCCAGCAGGTCGGCCATCATCTCCGGGTTGGGCAATACTTCCAGGGCCAGGTGTTCCAGGGTGTCCCGGTTTTCGTAATAAATGATCGCCCCTTGCAGGGGAATTGCGCCCTGGTAATAAGTGTCCAGACCCCACAGGTAAATTTGAGCCTGGCGGACGTGTTCCTCTTTAGGCATTTTGGCCACTTTGAGTTTATCAAACTCGCCGGCGGCGGTTGTTTTGAACTCCAAGGCCCAAAAACCGGCCATTGTTTCACCGGTTGCTTTGGCCGGGGGAATGTACAACAGGCCGTCGCAAAAGCCGTGGATGCGGTACTCGGGCACCTCAAAAAAGACCTCCTGCCCCAAACAGGCCCGGCTCAAGCCGCGCTGCAAACGGCGGTGGCTGTCGGTGCCCACCGACAAAATACGTCCCACCCGCGCCTCCAAAAGTGGCTTGGGTTTGCCCAGCAACTCATAGGCCACGTAGCGCAAACAGCCCTTGGCCAGGGAGGATGGTTTGATGTACGGTTCGTCGCTTTTGCCCGGCTTGTCCGCCTGTAACCAGTCCATCACGTAACCGGCGGCCCCTTTTATCTTTTTCATCGTCTGCTCCTGTAAATAATTTTTGTAGCGACAGAATATTTATTCTGTCCCTACCAGTTTTCATCCTTGGGGGTGAACGCAGTTAATGAGAACTCTTTTGGGCATAGCTCACCCTCTCATTTTCCGTTTCTGAAAAAATAGCGCGTTTCGCCCGCCGTATTGATGCCCGCCAGCGGGTCTACCTTGAACATCAGGGGATAGTGGGAGGTGGCCTGGCCAATGGCCAGGGCGTGATGCTGGCGCAGGCGGCGGACAAAGGCGGCCATGGTTTCGTAATCGGTGGCCGCGCCCCGCGATACATGGCGCACGTCGTCGTCAAAGGGGATGCGCAGCAAAAACAGGTTGTCGGCCTGGCGCAGAATGGTCTCGTCCAGGCCGTGGATCATGTTGGTCACAAAAAAACTGGTGATGCCCAGGTGGCGGGCGCGGGTAACAATGTAGTCAATGCTCTGGCGGGAAACATACAGGTGCGCTTCTTCAAAAAAGATAAAGGGAAAACGGTTTGTGCCCTGTTCAATTTCCCACTCGCACAACCCTTTGACCAGTTCGATGATGGCCTGCACAAAGCCTTCGCGGGCCAGGTTTGAGAGGGCCGACACGTCAATCAACAAAGCTCCGCCATTGCGGATTTTACGGTACGACTCCCGCAGCGAAGCGGCCTCTTGCACCGTGCGGGCAAAGATGCGCGTGTTTTTTAAGGCGTCCAGCCGCGAGCGAATGGCCTGGTTCACTACCAGGGCGTTGGAGCCGCTACCGAACTCGTTTTGTTCGGCCATCTGGATGAGCTGCTCCAACCCCACGTAAGGGGCCTGGCCATGCTGCGCTTCCAGGGCCTCGGCCTCGGCCCACAAACGGGCCAGCCGGTTTTCAAAATACAAGGCCGACACCTCGGGCAGGCCAAAACGTTGCAGCAGCGTAAGCAGGGGAGGCAGACCAAACTGGCGCACGCCCAATCTAAAATTGCCCCCGGCCTCCAGGTGAATAACCCCGCGCCGGGTTACCCGGCCGGTTTCGGGATCGGTTTGCACCGGGGGCAGGTGGATATATTCTCGGTTGATGTCAAAGACAATGCAGGGCGCGCCCCGGGCAATCAGTTGCAGCAGAATAACCTTGGCCAGGTGGCTTTTGCCGCTGCCCTTAACGCCGGTGACCACGTTCACTTTTTCCAGGTCCTGCCCTTCCACGTAAAACCTTTGGCCGGTCAGGGCCTGGCCCAGGCAGAGGGGATGGCCCCGGGTGCGGGTGGCGTGCCGAAAGATCTCCTCATCGCTGGTGCGGGCGACCACCACGTCGCGGGTGGGAATCCAGCCATCCCACTCTTCCCAGCGGTTCAGATCGCCGTTCAGGCCAGGTTCAGGGCCATTTGCAGTTGCAATGCCGGATTGCGCCATGTCACCACTTTCCTGATCTTGGCGATAGCCAGTTTTAGATTACTCGTCTCCGGTAAGCTGTCGGAGCCGGGAAGGGAGGGGGGCAAGCTCAGGCCCAGCACTGGCGGCCCTTCGGCCAGCAGTTCCATCATCTCGGTGAGCAGCGAGGGATAAGTGACGGTGCGGAACTCGATAATTTGCACAATCAAACCCCGGTCGCTCCCGTTCTCGCGCAGGGTCAGGTTTTCGCCCACTCGCAAGTCCACCTCCTTGGGATTAAAAAGCAATTCCACCAGGTCTCCCTTGATCTGCCGGATTTGGATGTTCATCAGCGTCCTCCTGTGTTTGCCGGTTCCCCGTTCCGGCCCGATATGACTAATTTGTGTTGACTTATCAACTCAAGTTTCGTCTCAAAAAAATAGTTGCCTTATTTATGACAACTGCTAGGCAGTATAACATACTTGAGTTGACTTGTCAAGTCAAAAAAATTGAACATTTTGGAATCAATGATGGGCTGGGGAGGGGCTACTTTACGTTTGTGTGCTGCGCAGTTTGGGATTAGGGTGGCTCAGGCCGGGTCCGTACCGGCCAATTGCGCCAACTGCCCGGCCAGGGCCGCTGCCTCGCGCCGATAGCCGAATTCGCGGGCCAGGTGCAGGGCCTGGGTGTAGAGCATTTTGGTTTGGGCCACTTGCCCCAGGCTGTGGTAGAGTTGTCCCTGGCTCATAAGGTGGCGCAGCGCCTGCCGCTGGTCGCTGAGGGCGGCGCTGCGGTTGGGATAAAGCCGTCCGTTTGGGGCCGCGTAGACGTAGCCCAGTTCCTCCAGCCGGATTTTGAGCGCAGTAACCGATACCTCAAACTGGTCGCGCAATTGGTACAAGGTAGACCAGCGGCACAAGTCCATTTTGGCAATGGCCGGCAATAGCAGCGACGCCGGCAGCAGCAGGTAACTGGCAAATCGTTCGGCCTGCCATTCTCGCCGGTCTTTAGGCGTACCCTGAAAGCGATACACGTAAACCGGATTAGCCGGCACCGGCTCCAGCAACAAATGCAGTTGGTAGTGGCCAATCTCGTGGGCCAGGGTAAATTGGTAGGTGCCCGGATATTGTTCAAAATAGGCCAGCCGCCGCTCGTTGAACCGGATGGTTTTAGTGGCGGGGTCAAGGTAGGCCAGAATCGGCTCTGTTTCTGTGTCGGCAATATCCAGCCATTCCAGGTTCAACTCCAGCAAAAAATCGGCAATTTCTTCCACGGGCGCCGGCGGCCGGAAGATAGGGGCCACTTCCCGTTCGTACCGCTCCAGCAACTCGTTGGCCAGTTCCTCCAGGTCGGCATCTGCAATATAGGGCACGCGGGGGTTGATTTGCAAGGCTTCGCCTTCTTTTTGGCTCATAGGCGGTTAAGCTGTGTCTGCTAAAAACTTTTTTAGCTGCTTTTGGCTAATGCGCCTGGTTTGTAGGCGTCGTAATAAAATACCCACTTCCGGTATTTCCGCCGCCACGTTTTGCAGCGCTTTTTGATCAAACTTGCCGGCCAGATCCAACAGGGTCTCGGCATCGGTCTCTAAAACTTGGGCCAGGCCGCGAATTAATGCCTCGCTGGGCAGCACTTCCAGCCGGTCATTTTCAATTTTGCTGATGTAGGTAAAATCAGCCTTCAGGCCCAAGGCCTGCACGCTTTCGGCCAGCTCGCGTTGGGTCAAACGTTGGGCGCGACGGAGCTGGCGGATGGTCTCGCCAAAGTTGAGGGCGGTATTGGTTGGGTATTCCCCGGTCATGAGTCAACCTCTCTCCCAAAAATAAGATTTGAATCTAGTGTAGTCCACTTGGGTTGACTTGTCAAGTCAAATTCTGGGAACCGGCTCAGGGTCTGTCCCAATTTTTAGGCCAGAGGGTAGGGATAGAATATTGTCCTGTCCCTACCGCCAAAATTTTGAGACGCATTCGTCAGCCCGGATGCGTTTGACCAATAGTGTTCATCCCTGGTACAATAGCGAAACCGGGGAGATATTACACGTGAGGTTACGGCTTAACGCATAGGTTTACTGAATGTGTAGCCACCAATGATGGATCAACGACGAAGGAAGAATTTTGGTCGTTGGTCCTTCGTCGTTCGTCGTTGTTCAGGAAGGCCAAAGTATGACCTACTTAAACAGCAGCAAGGAGTTTTTGGCTCGTTCTCTCTCTCGCCGCGAATTTCTCCGGTTGGTCGGGCCCGGCTTGCCCGCATTGGCTCTGCTGGCCGGATGCGGTCCGCTCTCCTCTTCCTCCGCGCCATCAGAAATAACCCCATTCCCAACTCTCTCGTTGGCTACCCCCTCCCCAACCGTTACGCCTTTATTGCCCTCCGAAGAAATGTTAACGCCGGACCTGGAGTTCAAAATCGGCCAGATGTTGATGGTCGGCTTTCGCGGGTTGGCGATAGACGGCGAGCACTTTATCGCCCAAGATATTCGGGAGCGCCACCTGGGCGGGGTGGTGCTGTTTAGTTACGACGTGCCCACCCGGCAACCCGTGCGTAATATCGAATCGCCGGCCCAGGTAAAAACGTTGATTGCTTCTTTGCAATCGTTCTCAGCTACGCCCCTGCTGGTGGCCGTTGACCAGGAAGGCGGCCTGATCAGCCGTTTGAACGAACAGTACGGCTTTCCGGCCACCGTCTCGCATCAATATCTGGGGGAGGTCAATAACCTGGCGACCACGTACCAGCAGGCCACGGCCATGGCCCAAACCCTGGCGGGGGTTGGCGTCAATCTCAACCTGGCCCCGGTGGTGGATTTGTGTATCAATCCCGCCAATCCCATCATTGCCAAATACGAGCGTTGTTTCTCCGCCGACCCGGCGATTGTTACCGTCCACGCTTGCCAGTTCATTCAGGCGCATCACGCGCAGGGGGTGCGCTGCACGCTCAAACATTTTCCCGGCCACGGGAGTTCACGCGAGGATTCACATCGGGGCCTGGTGGACGTGACCGAAACCTGGTCGCGGGTGGAATTACAGCCTTACGCTCAACTCATCAAGGCCAGCCTGGCCGATGCCATGATGACGGCCCACGTGTTCAACACCAACCTTGACCCCGAATACCCGGCCACCCTCTCCCGGGCCGCTATTACCGGCTTGTTGCGCCAGGAATTGGGATACGAGGGGGTGGTCATCTCCGACGATATGCAGATGGGGGCCATCGTAAATTATTACGGCTTTGAAACGGCCATCGAGCAGGCGCTTGGGGCGGGGGTAGACGTCTTGGCCTTTGCCAATAATTCTGTGTACGAAGAAGATGTGGCCTCTCGCGCTATGGCCGTGATCAAAGGCCTGGTGCAGGCAGGGGCCATTAGCGCGTCCCGCATAGATGAGTCCTATCAACGGATCCAACGGCTCAAGCGCTGCTGCAAATAGAGTATGAGCGGCGAGACAAGGGTGAATGTTTGCCCGTCCAGGGGCCATGGCCCAAGGTCAAGATTTAGTAATGCTTTTTTGCCAATCAAGTAGGGGAGACAAACTCAATGTACGATTTAATGATTCACAATTGCCATGCCCTGTTGATTACCGACGAGGGACGGGTCGAGGTTCAACGCAACCAGGACATCATTGTTGATGAGGGTAAAATCGTTGCCATCCAGTCTTCCACTGACAGTGAGGTCGCCGGTCAGTCCCACGAGGTGATTGAGGCTAATCAAATGCTGGCCATGCCCGGTTTGATCAATACCCACGCTCATGTGCCGATGGTCATTTTTCGCGGGCTGGCCGAGGATGTGTCCATTGAGCGCTGGTTCAACGAATTTATGTGGCCGCTGGAAAGCAACCTGACCGAAGAGGATGTTTACTGGGGCATGCTGCTGGGCCTGGTGGAAATGATCGAAGGGGGGGTGACCACGGTAGCTGACCATTATTTTTTTATGGGCCGGGCCGCCCAGGCGGTGGAACACGCTGGTACTCGTGCGGCGCTGGGCTGGGCCGTCTTTGCCGACCGGGGCTATGCAGCTCTTGATGAAACCGCCGCCTTTGCCGAACGCTGGCATGGTCAGGCCGACGGCCGGATCACTACCTGGATGGCACCCCATGCCCCCTACACCTGTGATGATGATTTTCTCAAAGCCGCGGCAGCCCACGCCCGGCGGCTGGGTGTGGGTATTCACATCCACGCCGCGGAAGAAATCGGCCAAACCCGGGCCAGCCTAGACAAGCGCGGGATCACACCGATCAAGGTGCTGAAAGAGACCGGCATCCTGGAACTGCCCACCATCATTGCTCACGGCTGTGGTATTCTGCCGGAGGATATAGACCTTCTCCGGCCCTACGCCAACCACGTTGGGGTGGCCCACTGCCCCAAAACCTACCTCAAGCTGGGCATGGGCCTGACCCCGATTGCCGGCTTGCGCGAGGCCGGTATTGCCGTGGGCCTGGGCACCGATGGCGCGGTCAGCAACAATACTCTGGACATTTTTGAGAGCCTGCGCCTGATGGCCATGTTGCAGAAGCACGAGGCGCGTGACCCGGAGGTGATGGCGATTCCCCAGGCCTTGGATATTGCCACGCGAGGCAGCGCGGCCGTGGTAGGTCTGGCAGATAAAATCGGTCAATTAGCCCCCGGTTACCTGGCCGACATCATTCTGGTAGATATGAGCGGGGCGCACTGCCAGCCCTTGCATAGCGTTACCGCCAGTCTGGTTTACCATACCCGGGCCAGCGATGTGCAGACGGTCATCGTCAATGGGCAGATCATTATGCGCGACCGCCAGATTCTGACGTTGGACAAAGCTCAAATCATTAGTGCAGTCAACCAAAACATGGCCCGCCTGGCCCGGCGTATCCCAGAGAAGCGAATTCAGGTTTATAATCCGTAGTGCCGATGATGTTCCGCCCGAAGGTGAGGAATCTCTGGCTCCCTTAGAACAACCGGCACGAGGGCAGAGACTTATCAAACTTGACGAAATTGACCTCATAGCCGGATACTATTAGAAGGAGCAATGATGGCAGAGAGGAGAAAAATCATGCAAAATAATCTTGGGAAACTTTTGTCTCTCATGTTCGTTTTGACTATCCTTGCCCCGGGCCTGATCATGCTGCTGGTTGGCTGCGGGTTAGAAGAGGTAGAGGCAACGCCCACGATGCCGCTACAACCGGCGGCCACGTCCGAGCCAACTATCACCCCGGTCCCTTTGCCGACGGGTCCAGCGATAGACAAGTGGTCTCTGTGGGCGGGCGGCACCCAACTGCGCGGGGCCAACATCTGGCAGCGCGTGGTGGTGCCCTGGGTGGACGGCGACGAGTTTCTGGGCAACGACCACGTGGGGCCGCCTTTTGTTCAGGAAGACTTTGATCGTCTGGCTGCGTTGGGCGCAAATTACGTTAATATCTCCGGCCCTGGCCTGTTTACCGAAAAGCCGCCCTATGTACTGGACGAGGCGGTGCAGGCCCACCTGGACCATCTGCTGGAAATGGCGGCGCAGGCGGATTTGTTTGTGGTGATCACCGCCCGCACCGGCCCCGGCCGCAGCGACTTTACCTTTTACTGGGATGAATCCGCGGATTGGGGCGACGCCAGCCTGCTTAACGATGACGTGTGGCTGAAACAAGACGCCCAAGACGCCTGGGTGAAGATGTGGCGTCATACGGCAGAGCACTATCGCGACAACCCGATAGTGGTCGGCTACGACCTGATGTGCGAGCCGAACGGCCCGGGCCGATTGCTGGACATCTGGAATGGCGAGGACTTTTACTCGGCCTATGCGGGTACGCTCTACGACTGGAACCAATTCTACCCGCGCATTGCGCAGGCTATCCGCCAGGTAGACCCAGACACGCCGATTTTGATTAGCCCTATGGGCTGGGGCAGTGTGCGCTGGCTGCCCTTCCTGGAACCGGTGGACGACCCGCGCACGGTGTACATGGTGCACCAGTACGAGCCGCAAGAGCAGTATACCCACCAGGAACCACCGGCCTCCAACACCTATCCGGGGTCGTTTGACCTGAACTGGGACGAAGCGCCGGATGTTTTTGACCGGGCCTGGCTGGACGGCTATCTCTCGATTATTGATGACTTTAAGGCCCGGACCGGCGCGCCAGTGGCCGTGAATGAATTTGGCGTAATGCGTTGGGCACCCGGCGCGGCAGACTTTATGCGCGACTCGATGGACCTCTTTGAGCAGCGCGGCATGAACCACGCCTTTTGGGCCTGGAATCCCTTATGGCCCCCCTACTCGCATATTGACGACATGAACTACCTGCGCGGGCCAGACCCGGACAATCATACCGACCTGACCACCAACGACATCCTGGACGTTATCACCAACAACTGGGCGCGCAATACCGTTCGACCTTCTACCCCTGCGGAGTAATCATCCACAGGTTGTCGGTAAACGATACGTGTGCTACAATGGGCCGCAATGAAAAAGCTATCGGTTCTGGACAAAACAGTTGTCACAGCCAAAAATGCGCCACCGGTCATAAAAACTATTTGCCCCGGTGTGATAGCGTTTCAGTGAATAGCGGAGCGTAAGCTTTCACCATTAATCATTCACAATTCACCATTCACATTTTTCAGGGAGACCCGGCTGATGACCCATCCCCCCCAACCCGTCACCATCCAAATTACCTACTGCCAGGAGTGAGGTTTCTGGCCGATGGCCGCCAGTTTGGCGGCTGAAATTCAGCACAGGTTTGGCCTTCAGGCCGAACTCATTGCCGGACACAACGGCATCTACGAAATTGCTGTCAACGACAAGCTGGTGTATACCAACCAGGCCTGCACCCATCCGCTGGTAGAGGAAGAAGTTCTTGCCGAGATCAGCCGGTACCAGCCTCCTCTGTCCTGGCCAAGCTTGGCCCAAGATACAACAACGTTCAAAGGCGACGCCCCTTTCTGTAGGTGGTCGCCGCCGGCGTAGCGGCAAAAGAAACAATCAAACTGAAACGGCCGATAGT
The DNA here is from genome assembly GCA_016931895.1 of Anaerolineae bacterium. NCBI lineage: Bacteria > Bacillati > Chloroflexota > Anaerolineae > Anaerolineae bacterium. The sequence continues at coordinate 3,819 of JAFGDY010000091.1, read as the reverse complement.
GATAATGGCAGAAAGTTAATGTACCTCCGTAAATCCATTCATTCCCAGAAAGGCGGCAAAAGGAATAGCGTGACTTCTCCCCTAACAACCAACAACAGATTGATGATTTTCCTCGAAGGCAATATTGGCGCCGGCAAAACCACCTTGGGCCGCACCATTAGCGTTTCTGGGGCGTTTGATTTCTCTGAAGAGCCAACCGCGATGTGGCGAGAAGGGTTTGCCTCTAATATGTTAGACCTGTTCTATCGCGACTCCAAGCGGTGGGGCTTCACCTTTCAGATGTGCGCCCTGCTCACCCGGGCCAAAACGTGGCGCGAGGTATCGTTGTTGAACAATCATCACCGGATCATTTTGGAACGCTCCATTTTTTGCGACCGTTTTGTTTTTGCGGAAAACGGCTATCGCACCGGCCTGTTTTCCCTGGCCGAATACCAACTTTATTGCGATATGTGGGCCTTTATGGTGTCGCTGGCTTCGGTCGAACCCAATCTCATCATTTACCTGCGCACCCCCGCCGAGGTTTGCTTGCAGCGCATTCAGGCCAGGGGTCGTGAGGAAGAGAGCGGCATTTCGCTGGAATACCTGGCCCAGCTTGAACGGCTCCACGATGAATGGTTACTTGACAACCCCAAAACCGTTGTGCTTGATGGCGAGCGGCGCTGGACAACGGAAGAGGTTTTGGCCGCCATGCAGGGAGTCATCAGCAGCGAAAAAGTGGGATCCGCATGATGGCCAAGGCCATCAGATTACATTGTTTTGTGGCGTAAAAATGTCCTGTTTAGGCTTTATCTAAAATCCCCTCGTTTGAGACACATCCTTAAAAGATCCTCAACCCTATTGACAGATGAATAACAAGTTCATATAATATGAACTAAAGGTTCATATTATATGACGCTTTCTGATTGGCCTCAAATTCACACCCATATTCTGCAATTTGAGCAAGAGGGCCTGGTAACCCGCACCTTCCGCCGGCTTGACCCGGATCGCCAGCAGGCCATTCTGGTCGCTATCCTGGACGAAGCGATAGAGAAAGGGCCGACCTCGCTCAATATCAAACAGGTGGCCGAACGGGCCGGGGTGGCGGTCGGTTCGCTCTATGCTTACTTTGGCAATCGAGACGGCCTGCTCAATTTTGCCGTAGAACTGTGCGTGCGTTATATGACCGACATGTTCAACTACTTTGGAACGTATCTGGAACAAATGCCGTTGCGCGAGTCGCTGGCCGCCTATCTCACCGGTGGGGTGGAGTGGAGCCAGACCCAGGCCGGGCTAGTGCACTTTTTTGTCCGGGCCGCCTACCACGGCGACCCGGTAATGGCCGAGCGCGTGGTGCGCCCCATTGCCAACACCATGCGCCAGATGATGCACAACATCCTGGCCCGCGCAGTTGAACGCGGCGAAATCAGGGCGGATGTTGACCTGGCCGCCACCGCCCGCGTGATCAATGCGTTGATGATTGCCGTGGGCGACAGCCAGATTATGCCCTACCTCAACACCTACTTTCAGGTTACCGATGATGAGGTGTCGCCGGAGCGCCTGCTGGAAGCCCTACTTGATTTTATTTTGCGTGGAATTAGCCCATGAAAATTTTGAGCATTGCCAAAAAATCATTGCTGGAACTGTGGCGAGAACCACTGTTGCTGGGGTTGTTGCTGTTCTTTCCTGTTGTTCTGGTTGGCTTTTATTACCTTGCTTTTGGCCACACAGAGGGAGGATTGGCTGCCTATCTCGATGTGCTGGTTGCCAATAATGATGCGGGTACAACCTTGCCCAATCAATCAACCTGGCAGGCGGGAAACGAATTGCTTGACGTTATCCAGGCTGCCGAATTTGAGGACCAGCCCATCTTTGATGTGGCCGTGGTCGCCGATCCCCATTCCGCCGAGATTACCCTGCGCGAGCGCAAAGCCGCCATGCTGGTGGTCATTCCACCCAATTTCAGTCAGGCTCTCGTTGAAGGGATGGCCGGGACAGGCCCGGTTTCTCCGGCAGCAGTAGCGCTAGTAGGCGACCCCAACAACGGCAATTTTATGTTTGCCCGCAGTTTTATGGAAGGGCTAGTGCGCCAATATACGTTACAGACCATGCAGTGGTCGGATGAGCATTTCGCCGTAAATTATGAATTTTTGCCCGGCACCGGCACCATGTCGGACTTTGATTTTGGCGTGGCTGGCATCATTATTTTTGGCATTGCCTTTGTCGTTATTACCACCGCTACCGTGCTGGTTCGCGAAAACGTGCAAGGCACGCTGCCGCGTTTGCGCCTGACCCGCGCCCGGGCCGGTGATTTACTCATCGGCGTCACCCTGGGGCAGATGGCCGTTATTGTCGTCCAGATGTTGCTTACGTTTGGCGCGGCCCGCGTGTTGGGCTTTCAAAACAACGGTTCGCTCCTGCTGGTCATCATCATTGGCTTGCTGTTTAGCCTGGCGGCGGTGGGCGCGGGCCTGCTGGTGGCCTGTTTTGCCCGCAACGACGGTGAGGTAGCCAATCTGGGATCGGCGGTGCTGGTGCCGCTGGTCTTTCTTTCCGGCGCGTTGTTCCCCATGCCCAAAGCGCCGCTCTTCACCATCGGCGGGCGCACCATCGAAGCCTACGATATCTTACCCGCCACCCACACCGCCGCAGCCATGCGCAAAGTGCTTATTTTTGGCGACGGCCTGGCCGATATTGGTTACGAACTGGTGATGATGACGGTATTGTCGGCGCTGATTTTGATAGTAGGGATTGTAATGTACCAGCGGTTACAATTGCGAAAAGGGTAATACCCTATTTTGAAGCTGGTTGGCGACCTGATCAGAAAACTTGGGTTGGCTCGCCAGAAAGGAGGCTTATGATGGTTCTTACCGTTTACTTGATCTCAGCGCTGTTGTTATTGGTTGCCGCCTTTGCCATCTTCCGTATCTTTGTCCGGCGTGATTACCGGCAAACAGGCCGATTAACCTGGTTTTCCAGTTTTCTTGAGCTTTTGATCTGGGGCTTGTATATGAGCTTCCCCTATATCTACAATCCTCCCCAATGGATATGGTTCTGGTCAGATCACGTACCGGTCAGTACGTTCCTCAGGATAATTGGATTGGTTTGCATCATCAGTGGGCTGGCCCTGGCCTTTATTACAATGCTTTGGTTTGGGCTACGTCGAGCGTTTGGGCTAGAGGTGAATGAATTGATCCAAGCCGGTCCATATCGGGTTACCAGGAATCCTCAAATTGTGGGGGGCTTCCTGCTCGTGGTTGGCAGCGTGGTGCTGTGGCCGTCTGGGTATGCGGTCGGTTGGGTTATTCTTTACCTGACAATTTCCCATCTAATGATCATTACCGAAGAGGAACATCTACACAAAGTATATCCTGAGGCATGCCGTCAGTATTGCCGACAAACGCCGCGCTATCTTGGTTTTCCCAGGCGCAAACCAAAAGAATAACCGAGGTAAAAGAGATGTCCAATATTGTTCTGCAAACCAAAGACTTGACCAAACACTATGGTTCGTTGACAGCCGTAAAAAACCTAACTCTGGAAGTTTATGAAGGGGAGGTCTTCGGTTTTCTTGGCCCCAACGGCGCCGGCAAAACCACCTCCATCAATATGATGTGCGGCCTGCTCCGGCCCGACACCGGGCAAGTCACCATCCGGGGCCAGGCGGTGGCCAACGGCAGCGATGAGATCCGCGCCCGGGTGGGCGTCTGCCCGCAGGATATTGTACTGTGGGAACGGCTCACCTGTCTGGAGCAGTTGCAGTTCATCGGCCAGATGTACGGCCTCTCCGGGCATCACGCCCGCCACCGGGGGGAACAACTACTGGCCGAATTGGATTTATCCGCC
>JAFGDY010000090.1 GCA_016931895.1 Anaerolineae bacterium | reverse complement strand
TATTGAGATAGGGTAATCACAATGATACGGGGTTGAGCCACGTTAGGTCAAGCCCTGGCGTGGCTCATGATTTATGACCACGCCTCAAGTAAATGTAAAGTGGTAGTGAAGTTAAGCAACGGGTCGCGGGTTGACATGGCAAAATAGCAGGGTTGGGGGAAAGGTTTCTCCGGCGCGGGAAAGTCGGCGTTGAGGATTTCGTTGAGTTGGTGGGCCAGCACGTCAAAGGTGCAGGTGGGGATCTCTCTTAAGCGTCTTTCCAGCGAGATGGTTTCTTCCACTTTGCCAATCCGCTGCATGCGGCGCAAAATTTGGCTGCCAACCGGCTCGTTATGAATAAGCTCTACCAAATTTTGGCGAACAACCGGCATCTGAAAAATAGAGGTCATGGTTCTGATCCCCCACAAGTGCAGGTTGGAAAATTGCAGGGCCAGTTTGGAAACAAAGGGCGATATCAGCACGATGTTTTTAATGCGATATTGCAGGTGGTGCAAAGCTCTGAGGGCTAAAATACCGCCAAATGAAAAGCCCATTATTGAAACGGTGGCATAACCCAGCCGGTCAATAAATTCTTCCAGCATAGCGCCGATCAAGGCGCTGGAGAAAGGAACGGGAAAGGGGGTTGATTTGCCATGTCCGGGTAGTTCAAAAAAGTAGGTAGTGAATCGCTGCCCCATAAATTGCGCCAACGGTAGCCAGTTACGGATTTCGGAAATGGTGGCCGGGGCAATGACCAGCGGCGGGCCTTCGCCACACCTGATATAGTGCAAGGTGGTTAGCGGTAGTTTGATCTGGTGAAACGTCACCTGGGGCGCAACCAACTCTGGCAGCATAGAACTTTTCCTGCCTCAGTTTTTAGAAAGGTTTTTGTTGGGTGCGTCCAAAATTTTTGGAAAGCACAGGGGGGAATTGGGGGGGGACACCGTCTATGCATAGCACAGATTCACACCCCCGATCCTCCTAAAATGTCGGACAGACCCTTTTTGTTGAAAACAATGGCAACTTACCGATAGGGTATGTTCACAGGGCGCGTTGGTAACTACGATGCCGTTTGTACCACGTCATTCCCCCAATGGCTTTCATTTCGGCCAGGCTTTTGGCATTGCCTTCTTCAATTTGGATGATTTCCATCTGTTCAACCGGGTGGGTTTGGACCGTTTTCTGGAGTTCGGTGTAAAGAATGGTGTTAACGCCCAACCCTCGATATTCCGGCAGCAGTCCCAACCCATTAATGTTGAGCCGTTTGGCCCGGCTGCGTTCTTGCCAAATGTAAAACCAGCCAAACGGCCACAGACGACCGCCGGCTTTTTGCAGCCCCGGCGATAGGTCGCGGTAGGCCGCCACAAAACCCACAATGTCATCATCTTTCAGAACCAGTTTGATCAACTCCGGTTCGGCCACGCTCAATAGCGTGTCAACAATGAGAGCCGTTTCTTCGCGGGTGGGGGGAAAATAAGTATGGGTGTTTTCAAACGCCCGGCGATGCGCTTCGATAGCGCGGGGAACCCAGGCCCGCAGTTCCGCCTTATTCCTGAATTTTTTTACGCGGAACCCCCGCCGGGTTTTGGCCCGTTCGGCCAATTTAAAGAAGCGTTCGTCAAGGGCATAGTCGCCGGGCAGCAGGCCGGAGACATAATCCGTGTCTTTTTCAAAGCCACAGGCGCTCAACAAATGGTCGTAATAGGGAAAGTTGTAGGCAATGCCCATCGCCGGGAGATATTCAAACCCCTCAACCAGTATCCCGCCACCTTCTGAGGCCAAAACACCTCTGGGGCCAACCATCGTTTGTAAGCCCTGCTCTTTGGCCCAATCAAAGGCGGCGTCAAACAGGGCTTGGGCAACTGCGGTGTCTTCTACCGCGTCGAAGTAGCCAAAAAAAGCGGTGTTGGCCCGGCGAAACGCATTGTAATTACGGTTGTTTAGCACGGCCACCCGGCCCAGGGTTTGGCCGTTATGTTCGGCCACAAAAAAATCTGCGGCCGAATGGCGATAGAAGGGATGCTTTTCACGATTGAGGGCATGCTTGACACTTGAAACCAGCGGCGGCACCCAAAGAGAACAATCTTTGTAGAGGTCAAAAGGAAATTCTACAAATTGGCGAACATCTTTTTGGCAGGCGGCATCAATTTTGCGAACTGGCAACGGTTCCTCTCTTCATTTAAACGTGGTCATACTTGCGGAATTTTTTGGGGGATATAGCGCGGCCAACCCCGTTGCAGAAGCACCGGCACCTTGCGTAACATGGCCGAGAATTTCCACATATAGGGGCCGCCGGGCCGGATTGCGCCGGTTTCGATGGCGCGGCGTAAATCGGCGCTGGTGCTGCCGGGAAACCAGGTAAAGGCGTGCCCGGCGCTGTAGGGGATATGCGAGTCGCTGCTGCCCATTTGCGGCAGTTTTGGCCCGTAATGGTTGAAGATAAGGGTCAATAAATTGCCAATGAGGCTGGCCGGACTGCCGTGGCGCGTCTCCACGGCATCAAGGGGCAAATGCAGAATAGCTGCGCCCAGGCTTTTGCCGGGGGTAAAGGGATGGACGGCCACCGCCAGGCCCCCTTGCCGGTGAATTGCGCCAATCGCCTCGGCGGCGGTTCTGAACACCGGCAGGTTGGATTGCAGGAAAAGCCCCAATAGTTCACCATCCCCGGTGGATACTTCCTGACCGATGACAACCTCAAGCTGCGGCGCGTGTCTGCGGGCATACTCTTGGGCCACAAATGCGCCGGCGGCGGTGTCGTGGTCGGTAATGGCAATCACTTTGAGGGGAGTGTGCCGGGCAATGTAGTCAACATTTTCAGCGGGGTCCATTAACCCGTCGCTATAGGTGGTGTGAATGTGCAGGTCGGCCTTATTCCACATAATCTCCTCTTTACCAGCAGCATAATCCGGGCAAAGGGTAAGCCTTGTAGTTTAAGTTGGTTTTAAGGTCGTGTTAATAATTCGTTAACCTTGAGTAAACCCTTTTTAATATGTTGGCTAATGAACAATCTTTGGTAGTAAGCCTCTGTACCTCCCCAAAAACATCATGCAAGATTTACATAGTTTTAACAGGTTGTTAATAAGGTCTTAAAAGACTCTTAACTTGCAAGCCCTAAACTTTAGCGATGGCAGTGCATATTCCATATTAAAGTGAGGGCCAATGGAACTCCAGGCTGTAACCGTTGTTGTCCCTACCCGTAATGAGGCGCATAATATACCCGTTTTTTTGCAATCGCTGCATTCCGCTGTGTCGCTCATTGTGGTAGACGCCAGCGACGACGAAACCCCTGAGTTGATCCGGAAAACTCGGCCCTCCCGGACGCGGGTCATTTCCAGTTCCGCCAAAATTGCCGAGGCGCGTCAAATTGGGGCTGAAGCCGCCAATACTCCCTGGCTGTTGTTCACCGACGCCGACGTTGTTTTTGCCCCGGATTATTTTGACCAGTTGCGCGCGTATCATCACGCTTTCGACTCGCTGTACGGGCCCAAACTGTCACAAGGTCAATACAGGGGCTACTACCGCCGGTTCAGTTACGGGCAACAACTCTTGCATAATTTGGGGATTCCGGCCGTGTCCGGCTCAAACCATCTGGTGAACCGGCAGGTGTTTTTGGATATTGGCGGGTATG
>JAFGDY010000089.1 GCA_016931895.1 Anaerolineae bacterium | reverse complement strand
TTTCGGCCATGCTCTGGATAAAGCGGCCAAAAAAACTGTCGCAGATATCTACCTGGGAAAAATCCAATAGCACCCACCGCGAACGATATTTGCGTACTTCTTGCGACACCTGGCGGCGCAGCCGCAGCACTTCTTCATCCATCAGGTCGCGGGGCACGGCAACCAGTAGCAAATTTTCTAATTTTTGGATGGTACTTGTTTCCATAGTTAATCTCCTGGTTGGCAATCACTTATCGTTTTATGTTTTACTCAACCTAACCCCCAAAGCGCCCAGGGCCGCTACCAATCCGGTTTGCAGGTTGCTCAAGGTTTCGATGCCGCTCCAATCAATGCCTAACTCTATAATCGCTTCAGCCACGGCGTCGGAGATGCCGGTAATAATGAGTCGCGCCCCCTTGAGTCGCGCCGCCTGAATAGTTCTATTCAAATGAGCGGCCACGCCGCTATCAATAACAGGCACGCCGGTGACATCCAAAATGACCACTTTGGCCCGATTGTGACTGATGCCCGCCAGTAATGAACGGGTGATGTCTCTGGCCCGCAGGCTGTCAATGCTGCCCACCAGGGGCAGCACTATAATGTGGTCCATAACCGGGATAATGGGGGTAGAGAGTTCTTTAAGGGCTTGACGCTGCGCTTCGATAATTTGCTGTTGCAAATGTTCGTTCTCTTCCTGGGCTTGTTGGCGTTGCAGCATTTCCGTTTCCAGGTATGTGTTGCTTGCCGCCAGTTGGGCGGTGCGTTGGACCAAGACCTGCTCATTATGACGGGTCCGGTTGAGGGCCTGGTTGAGCGTGGCAGCCCCCACGGCCAGTAATAAAATAACAATGCCAAAAACCACCGCCGACAGAAACCAATCGCCAAATGTAACCGGAGGGTAATCCATAAACGGGACCATAAGGCCGTTTAATTCGGCCATATATAGTCCCCCTGTGGTCAGCAAGCACCAGCCGCCCCAGCTCAGAGTAGCGCGCGCGCCCCACAACAGGCTGGCAATGGCCACAATAATAAAATAACTGTTGTGAGCGCCGTTCCGTATACCCCCATAAATCCAACTGTTGATAGTGATAACGAGCCATAGCATGATCATTAACAACATGCCAGAAAACTCTATATGACCGCGCCGGAGTAGATAAAGCAAAACAATAATGGTTCCAATAGGGGGAACAAGGAGAGAAAGATTGGTTAAGGCGTCTCGCGGGTCCAAAAACAACAAAATAGGGATAACAGAAACCATCACCCCCAGCAGGATAAGTTGCATGGTGTTGAGCAGTTTGGCTTTGCGGGTTTGGTCTTCGTTTTCAAAAACAGGCGGCGCAATGATTTGCTTGAACCAGATTGCCATCAGTCTTCCTCAATTGAGATCATGCTTTGTTTAATTGAACCCCTAATGTACCTAAGGCCACAATCAAGCCGGTCTGTAAATCGCTCAAGGTTTCAATATGGCCCCAATCAATGCCCAAATCCACAATGGCCTCGGCCACGGCGTCGGAGATGCCGGTGACAATAGTCCGCGCGCCCTTGAGCCGGGCCGCCTGGATAGTTTTGTTAAGGTGGTTGACCACGCCGGTGTCCATAATGGCTACGCCGGTCACATCCAGGATCACCACTTTGGCCCGGTGCTGTCCAATACCCGCCATCAGCGAACGGGTGATGTCGCGGGCGCGCAGGCTGTCAATGCTGCCCACCAGGGGCATCACAATCACGCGGTCCATAATGGGGATAACGGGGGTGGAGAGTTCGGCAATGGCCCGGCGTTGGGCCTCGATGATTTCTTCTTGCAGGCGCTCGCGCTCGGCTTCGGCTTGCTTTTGGGCGGTGATGTCGCGGGCTATGCCTACCAGGCCAATGGGATTGTCCTGGTCGTCTCGAATCAAGGCCGTGGTCATCATTGTGGGGAAAGCCGTGCCGTCTTTTCTGGCATGGCCCATTTCGCCGCGATGGAAACCATCCTGAAAAACCTTTTCATTAAAGGGAATCACGTCTTTTTGCATCTGTTCTTCGGTATGGAAGATACTGAGGTGCCGGCCCTCAATCTCCTCCAAATTGTAACCGTGTAACTCGGCCCAGGCGGTATTGGCAAACTGGATATTCCCGTCTGCGTCGGCAATGGCGATGCCATCGGGGTTCTGTTCCACGGCCAGGCCAAACCAACGCAATCTGGCTTCCTTTTCCTTTTGTGTGGAGATGTCGCGGGCAAAGGCGCAGTTGTATTCCTGGCCGTCAAATGCCAGGTAATTGACCGTAACCTCAATCGGAAAGATTCGGCCCTCTTTGGTGCGGTGTTTGGTTTCAATGGTCAATGAGCCGCGCTGTTTCAGCTCTTGCCAGTGGTCCGGCCAGGCTTCTTGGGGAAAGGCCGGGTCAAAATCAAAGACGGTCATTGATAATAATTCGTCGCGGCTGTAGCCCAGCGTTCGGCAGGTGGCCTCATTGACATACACCAGGTGCGCATCAGGCGCAATCCAGAAAATGGGATCGGTGGAACGGTCAATGGCAAACTGGGCCAGTTGGGGAATATCTATGGTTGATTTTTTGTTATTCATTGTTTTGCTCCTGGATGTTTGGGTTTTGTAGGTTTTACAACCTAAAGGTCTCTGAAACCATCAGTATCTTATTGAGAAATTAGAGCTTAAAAATTAGAGGTGGCCAGTTCATCAACATTCCCGTCCAGTTTCTCATTTCTTATTTCTAATGCCGGTTTATTGGGGTTAGGGTCTGAAGAGAATATATTCCGGGGCCAAGATAACACTCCTTCTATGGTGGCAAATAGTATTTCGGTTGAATATCCGGTTAGCAGTACACTATCGGCTCCGGCGGTTTTGGCCAGCCATTGCTGCTCACTATTATCGGCCAACACAATGCAGCGCGTTTGCGGCGATTCGATTTTGATTTGTTGGAGTACGTTTTGGATATCGTCGTCGGCCAACTTTGAATCCAGCAAAACCAGGGCCGGTTGTTCTTTAACAATCATTTCCAGGGAAGATGAACTATCGTCGGCCTGAAGAATAGCTCCGATACGGGGTACATTTCTTAACAAGGCCCGCAGCCCATCTCGCATGCGGCCCGGGCTGGCTACAATTAAAGCAGACACGTGATCTTCAATGTTTCCTTTGGCCATTTTTCCTGTACTTGGCTTCATCATAAAACATTATCAGCATATCACGTTTTTTTTGATGGCGCATCGCCCAATATATGAAGGTTGGCTGAGTAATAGGAGGTATGTTTAAGGCGGGGTTGTCTACTTAAAAAAACGTAGAGCCTACCCAATTTTGGGTAGGCTCCGTAAAAAAAAGATACGCCGATAGACGTAAAGTTGAATTGTTACTACTTTAGGAATAGATGTCCAGAAAAATTCCTTCCCAAAAAACAGGGTAGCAAGGTAGCAGATAAAAAGTTTGCTACTCTGCTACCTTGCTACCGTTTCAGCGGCAAAAACTTTTCTGGAGCATTATAATCAGCCGGATTCAGGAGCGGTTTTGGCCGGGCGTTGCAACAAACGCCCCACGCCCACGGCTATAGCGGCCACCAGCAGCACCCCAATTGCGCCGGCAATAATGGTAGACAGGCCGGTTTCGCCAAGAAAAGGAATGGTATAGTCGGGCAAAATTTGATAGGGGGCGTCTGCCCCAAGCCCAATGAAACCCAAATCCTCGGCCACCCGTTCCAATCCATCCGGGTCTGCCGAGGCCCAGGGCGCAAACAGAACCACAACCAGCGTCAGGGCCAAACCGGCTACCACCCAGCCCCGTCCGCCCCGAGACTCAACCGCTTCAGTTTCCAGCAGGTCGGGACGCACGCGCATAATAAAGCCCAGGGCGGCTGCCGTGATAAGCGCCTCACCAATGCCGATGAGCGCGTGGACGCCCAGCATCACGGGCATTACAATTTGCAGCGGCGACGTGCCGCTGAACCAAAGCTGAAGCGATGTAGCCAGGGCGGCCGTCATGACCGCTAACCAGGCCGCTATTCCGGCCACGCCCAGCCGCACGCCCCGGTTTTGCCCCAGCACGCTGCGATAGAGGCCGTAACCAATCAAAACGGTTAGCAGGCCCATGTTAAAAATGTTCGCGCCCATCACTAACAGCCCGCCATCCTGAAACAGCAATGCTTGCAAGGCAATCACGCTGGCCATCACCAGCATGCCGGCCCAGGGCCCCAGCACAATGCCGGCCAACGCCCCGCCCAGCATATGCCCCGACGTGCCCCCGGCAATGGGGAAATTAAGCATTTGCGCGGCAAAAATGAAGGCTGCCATAATGCCCATCAGGGGAATTTGACGCTCGCCCAGCGCGTTTTGGGTGCGCCGGGTAGCAACGGCCAGAAGGATAACGGTGAATATCCAAAAGACTATCGAGATGGTCAGGCTCAAAAAACCATCAGGAATGTGCATGGCCGGGATCACCTTCTCCGGTCCCGGTGGAATAATAGGGGCAAGCTGTAACAGATTTTCCATAAATTCTAATAAAACCTCCTTTTTGCGATATATTGTTTTTGCAAATATTTGCAATAGCATTGTATTGCACCTTAAAAATTTGTCAAATAATATTGGCGCAAAACAAACAAAAATTTGACAACTTGCTTGGAGCTAATATAACATACCCCCTTTATAATAAAGAGAGAGGTTAGCCTTATTGTGAAAATATTTCCCCGCTTACTGATTGTTTTTTTTATAACGCTGGTTCTGGATGGGTTGAGCAAAGCCTGGGCGCAGCAAACCTTTGCCCCCTATCAACCCAGGCCAATTATCGGGCAATTTTTTCGTTTTACCCTGGGCTACAATACCGGCGTGGCTTTTAGCATGTTTACCAACAGCGGGCTGTGGCCGCTGATTCTCACTGGGGTTATCATTTTGGTTTTGCTTATCTGGACCATAAATGTTTTACGCAGCGGTGAACTGCCGGAGCAGGCCGTGTGGCCGCTGGGATTAATTTTGGGCGGCGCTATTGCCAATTTCACCGACCGGCTCCTGGACGGCCGGGTGATTGATTTTATTGACGTGGGTTTGGGCGCATTACGCTGGCCGGCCTTCAATTTGGCCGATAGTTTTATTGTGGTGGGTCTTGGTTGGCTGCTATTGCTCAAAACGAAGATATTCTCCGGCAGCCGTCACCCGGGGGAATGGGGGTCAAGTTCTGGCTTAGAAAATATGGATTAGGCGTTTGTTAGGCCTGTTCCCTGCCTTCCCCAAACTCTTGCCATTTCTCGGCTACAAAATTTCCCAATTCCCGTTTGAATCGGGCTATGCCAAAACGTTCGGCGTTGGCGCGGGCAGCAGCAGGGTTAAAAGACATGGTTTCAAATTGTTTAATGGCGACCAGCAAAGCCTCAACCGACTGTTCTCGGAAAAAGAGACCTGTTTCACCCTGGATGACGGTATCCAATACGCCACCCTGCCCAAAGGCAATCACCGGCCGACCCGCGGCCTGGGCCTCCAGGGGGGTAATGCCAAAATCTTCATAACCGGGGAAGATAAAGGCCCGGCAGTGAGCCATTAAGTGGGCGGTTTGGGGCCAGGGCAAACGGCCTTTAAATTCAACCGTGGGGCCGGCCATCGCTTCCAGCGCAGCCCGGTCCCGGCCATCTCCTACAATAATAAGACGTTTGCCTGCGCGGCTGCAAGCCTGCACGGCCAGGTCAATCCGTTTATAGGGAATCAGGCGGGAGACAATGAAGTAGTAGTCGCCGGCCGGTTTGGGGCACGGGCGAAAACGGCTGGTGTCTACCGGCGGGTGGATAACCACCGAATCGCGGTGGTAGTATTTTTTGATGCGGCTTTGAATCTCGCGGGAGATGGCAATGAAGTGGTGCACTCCCCTCTGCTTTTCCAACCGGGGATAAGAGGCGGCAAGAGGGGGTTGAGCCGCCTCAAAATCCCACTTTTGCAAACGTGTGATGATTGGCTTCAGGGCCGGCCCCAGCCAGGAGCCAAAACCTTCGCGGGCAGCATAACTTCTGTAATCCCACACGTAGCGGGTAGGGGCCAGGCAGTAACAAATGTGCAACTGTTGGGCCGGATAACGCAGCCCGTGAATAAAACCGCTTTTGTTTGATAAGATAACGTCGTAACCACTAACGTCCATACTTTGGACGGCCAGGGGATAAAGCGGCAAGTAGGGCTGGTGATGCCGGTGAATGCCCGGCGCGCAGTTGAGCCAGGTGGAGCGAATATCCCAATCCCGGTAAGCCGGCGGCATCATGTTTGGCGCATAAATGGTGGTAAAAACCGGCGCGCCGGGATAGAGGGCCACCATTTGCTCCAACACATTCTCTGCGCCGCCCATCTGATTGAGCCAGTCGTGGGCCAGGGCAACTTTCATGCCTCAGTCCTATGGCCGGCCTGTTTGCGCGACGACTCGCCGCCCCAGCTCAGGGATTCGGTGAGAGCGTTAAGGATTTCGCCGGCGCCAATAGCGCCCATAATGGCGATGAAAATTCGGGTGGGGCCGGGCGCAATTTGCAGGGCGTAAACCAGGGCCGCCGCCGCCCAGGTGCCTGAACAAATGGGGCAGGAAACCAGTTCGCCCACGGCCCGTCGCCAGCCGGATTGTTTGGGCACTACTATTTCACTGGCCCCGTACGAATCCGGGACAGTTTCGGTAAAGGGCGCGCGGTAAGGTTGGGTCACCAGGTCGTAAGCAATCAGGCGCCCCATGCGCAGGGCAGAAAAGGCCAATAATACAAAGTCAAAAGGTTTCAGGTGCAAAGTTTTGCCTTTTCTGAGCAGGTTAAACACGGCAAAAATTGTCCAAAAGACGCCGGTGATGGCCATATAGGTTAAATGTTGTTCGGCAATAGCTTGTTTATTTTCAGCAGCAGGCATGCGTGGCTCCTTATTTAAAAAATCTGTATTCATTCAGGTCTTGTCATTCCTTCGGCTACGCTCAAGACAGGTCTGAGTGAGGAACGAGCGAAGAATCTCCATGAAATATATTAAAACCGGCGCAACGTTAGGCCACAGGAGATTCTTCGGCCTATGGCCTACTAATGACATGGCAAGGTGACGGCCAATCGAGGTAAAAGAAGGCAATGCCTTCTTCTACCCCCCGACAATCCCCGAATTATTGAGAACGTGCCCCATACTGCCGGCAAAATTGCCCAAAGAGGTCGTCAAGTTCAACCGGCGTAAGCGCTGAGTCAACCCAAATAGCCAGACCTTTGGGGTGGAGGGCTGCACCTAGCGCCAGAACTTCATTGGCGGGGCAAATAACCAACACAGATCGCCCTTGCTGTTGGATTTTGTGGAACATCTCTACCCACGCCAGGGCTGAAGACGTCCCGGCTCCCGGGGTAAATTGAATGGCCTGGAGGGTAGAGAGTTCAAGTAAGGCGTCAATATGGCGGGTAGCGCCGGGGCCATCGAGATGAAAAACGGCCCGGCCCATTGTGGCCGCCTGGCGAGCGATATCGGGCAAAAATAACTCCCGGAAATGTTGGGGACTAACCAGGGCGTTGAAATCACAGGCCGGAACCACGTAGGGTTGATTTGACCACAATTGCACCCAGTGAATAACACCGGCTTCTCGGCCTACGGTATTTTGATACAGCGCCGTAAAGGCCCGGTGCCAGGCGGGGTAAATAGACTCAAGGGCAGTTTGCACCCGGCCAGGTTGGTCAATCATATCCAATGACAGCGGCCCGGAGCCGCGCAAATTGAGCAGTACGTCTGCCGAGCCGCCCAAATCGGGCGTGCAGACCAGGTAACGGCCTTTTGCCCCATCTGCCACCCGTTGCAGCAGCGTTTGCAGCAGTTGCCAGTCGGCGTTGTCGTCGCTAATGGTCCAATCAGGCGCATTTGACCAGTCATCGTTAATAAAGGCGTGGGTCCAACTGGTATCGGCGCCTACCTCCCGCCGCGCCCCCAGTAAACTGCCTAAAAGCACCGCGCCAAAATCAATCCGAATGAATGGTAGGGCATCGCCCACGCGATGCAACTGGCGCAGGTCCGCAAGTTTGGCTTGCAGCCAAGCCTGGGGTTGGTCCAGCAATTCCAGGCGGCGAGTCAGGGGTCGCTCCGGGTTGGCGTTTGCTGAGGCGATAAAGATAGGCCGGTCGAGCATATCCTGGTTCCACCACGCCTCAAAACGTTGGGCAATAAGGGGAAAGTTTAGGCAAAATTCCAGCGGCGCAGCGGCAATTTGCCCCAACGTTTGCGCCCACCTTGATTGCTCCGGCAAGGGGATGATAGGGGGATGAATAAGGGCGTTAACCATCATCGTATCCCGTCCACCGGCCCAGATTACCGGCCAGGGCCTTGCGGATTTCTGTTACCCCCTTAAGGCCGGCCGGCGCATCAACCGAACGCCCGCGTTCTTTCATTGGCGTAGGGTTTGGGTTAAGTTTTTGGGGGCCAGGTAGTTAAATCGTTTCATCCGGCTACCTCTTATATTCGTGCGCCGTATTAATGGCCGTTTTGACGTTATCCCAATCAACATCCGCGGGCAGGGTGCAGTCGGCGGCCAGGATGAACTTATCCGGGGCGATGCCTTTTCTATCCAGCCCGTTGTCCAGTAAACTTAAAATCGCCTCTCTTTTGTTCATCCTCATCATCTCCTTTTTGGCAAAAAATCCTCTCTTTATTGCGTTACTTCAAAAACCAAGAGTTTCAAAACCTGGCCGGAGGTGTTTTCCAGGCCGTGGCTCCAGCCGGGTTTGTTCAAGATAACGTCGCCGGTTTTCACCGCCCTGGCTTCGCCGTTTACCGTCATCAGGCCCTGGCCCTCAAGAACAACGTAAGCCTCTTCATTGTGGCCATGCTGGTGGTAACCAATGGATGTATTTGGCTCCATTTCCAGATAGTAGATGAAGCGCAGTTTGGTGTCAAAATCTTCCGCCTCAAACAGGCGCACATTTTTTACCTGCCCCTGCCCGGCGTGCGAGGACTCCAGTTTATATTCTGTGTCCAAATAATTTCTGACAATCATGGCGCCCCCCACAAATTTTCTGGATAGACGCCTTGACCGATCAAATCTCTGATGGCTTGTTTGACCCTGGGTTTGTCTTCCTGGTAGGTTACGCCAAACCAGCGCTCGCCGGTGGGCAATACTTTGACTGTGGCCTTGTTTTCTTTGAGCAGCTCGCCGACGACGTCGGGCAGAAAATATTCCGCTTTTTGCAGGTTGTTCCGGTTGTTTTGCAAAAAGGGAGGAAAACGGGCGGCCAGTTCGGCCAGGAAAACCGGGGTGAAACCCCACATGTTCATTGAAACAAAACTTCCCTTTGGTATCTCAAACCAGTGTTCCCCGTCTTCAGTGTATTTGGCCGTTTCGCCAAACTTCTCTATCCGGGTGCGCTCACGGATTCCCATCAAAAATCCGTCCTGATTTACCGCGCAAACGCCGCGGGCCACGTGGCCGTGTTCGGTGAGGGTGTTTTCCACCACGTACCCCACCATACAATAATCATAAACGCCCTCACGGTCTTGGGCCTGTTTGAGATAGTCGGCCAGCGTTTGGAACGATGATTGGCCGTAAAAATCATCGGCGTTGATCACGGCAAAGGGGGTATTCACCACGTGGCGGCAACTGAGCACAGCGTGCCCGGTGCCCCAGGGTTTTTTGCGGTCCGGCGGAACGGCAAAGCCGGGCGGGAGGTCTTCGATTTTTTGAAAAACATAAGTGGTATCGCTGCGTTCTTCAATCGTCCGGCCTACTTTTTCTCGGAATACTTGCTCAATATCCGCCCTGATGATGAATACTATTTTACCAAAGCCGGCCTTGAGGGCGTCGTAAATAGAATAATCCAGAATGATTTCGCCGTGGGGGCCAATGGGGTCAACCTGTTTTAAGCCGCCATAGCGGCTGCCGATTCCGGCGGCCATAACAATGAGGGTAGGTGTAAGCATTTTTGTCTCCTTAGCAAATAACAAAAGAAAATGTAGTGAAAAGCAAGCAAATGATAGAATAAAACTTCTTCAATAAGCAGTGGTGTAATGATTTTAAAAGAGGTTGAGGAAATGTCAAGGTGAAATATCTACATCGCCGCCAAAGCCTCATCCAGGGTAGCCTGGGCAGTGGCGCCTCCGGTAGCGCGGGTGGACAAAGAGCCGCACACGCAGCCCAGGCGCAGGGCGCGGGAGAGTTCCCAACCGGCCAAATAACCATAGATAAACCCGGCGTCAAAAGAGTCTCCGGCCCCGGTGGTGTCAACCACGTCCACCGGCAGCGGGTCGGCCCGCACAATTTTATTGCCATGTTGGGCGATGGCTCCCTCTGGGCCAAGTTTGGTTGCGACCAACAGGTCACGCCGGGCCAACCTGCCCAGAGCAACTGCCAGGTTTGTCTCTCCGGTAACGCCCCGGAGTTCAATTTCGTTGGGCAAAAATACGTTGGTATGGGCCAGCACGTTGGCCAGGCCACTGTTCCACTGTTCCAAGGGGTCGTAATTGGTGTCAAGGGAGGTGGTCAGGCCGGACGACCGGGCTGTTTCAAACAGCGTCGGCACGTTGGGGATGAGGGAATCTAACAGAAAAAAACTACCCAGGTGCAGGTGCCGGGCGCGGGCCAAAAGCGTTTGGTCAATTTCCTCATAGCGCAGCGCGGCAATAGCGCCAAGATGGGTTAAAATGGCCCGGTCCTCGGGGCGGGAAAGGATGACGCTGAGGCCGGTTTTTAGGGTGGGGTCAATCACCACGCCAGATGTATCAATGCCGCGCTCTTGCAGAAAACGCAGGGCCACCTGGCCAAAATCATCGTCGCCCACTTTGCCAATGAAGGCCACCCGCAGCCCCAGCCGGGCCACGCCGCCGGCAAAAATGGCCGACGAACTGCCCAGGGTGAACGTGGCGTCGTCTACCAGCTTTTCGGCCTGGCCAAAGGCAGGGGTGACATCGCCGGTTATAATCAGGTCTAAATTTAACTCGCCCACGACAAGGATGTCAAAGTCTTTCATTCTGTCTCCTTATTCAACCAGGGCCGATTTTTCCTTTAACGGTAACTATTCCCCTCAGAGCAACATACCCTGAATAGTTACCCTTTTAACAAAGATCGATCCAGTGCGGCGTAGAAAATTAGTATCAGGAAAAAGGAACTAAGGAGGGCACCTCCCCAACCCCCTGGCCTACCGGCAGTTTCTTGGCAGGCGGAGCCGGAGAATCTCCACAGTGGTCCGCAAATTGTTAAAAAAAGCCACAGGCATACGCATAATCCGTCGCCACAGACTTGACTTTATCGTAAATCAAGGAAGTAGGGCTATTTTTAATGACGCCTTGCCGG
>JAFGDY010000088.1 GCA_016931895.1 Anaerolineae bacterium | reverse complement strand
ATGGCGGACATTCGGCTATTTTTGTTCGTCAATGGTCGTTTGTCGTTCGTCAGGTGAAAAAGTGTCAACAGAGTTATGAATCACCCCGATTTAATGATTTATTTAAGCCAAACAGCCCTTACTCGTCTGAGGCAAAGGCCGCGTCAAAGGCTACTGCCGACGGGGCAAAGTCGGTGCTGCGGATAAAGGCCAGGGCATCGGGCGCGCCCCAGTCGCGGTCCATGCCGCTGTCTTCCCACTCCACCGAGAGCGGCCCGTTGTAACCAATCCGATTAAGGGCGCGGAAGATTTCTTCAAAATCAACGTCGCCATGGCCGGGCGAAACAAAATCCCAGCCGCGCCGGGTGTCGCCAAAGTTCAGGTGCGAGGCCAAAATACTGCGACGTCCGTTGTCAACGCGCACCTTGGCATCTTTTATGTGAACGTGATAAATGCGGTCGGCAAATGCCTCTATAAAAGCGGCCGGGTTAAGGAGTTGGTGGACCAGGTGGCTGGGGTCAAAGTTGATCCCAAAGGCCGGGCGGCGGCCCAGGGCGGCCAGGGCTTTTTCGGTGGACACAAAGTCGTAGGCAATTTCGGTGGGGTGCACTTCCAGGGCAAACTTTACGCCAACCTGGTCAAATACATCCAAAATGGGCTGCCAGCGGTCGGCAAACTCCCGGTAGCCTGCCTCAAGCCGGGCAAAATCGTTGGGCGGAAAGGAGTAAAGCTGATGCCAGATGGGGGAGCCGGTAAAGCCGTTGACAACTTTTACGCCAAAGGCGGCGGCGGCGCGGGCCGTGTTTTTAATCTCTTCGGCGCAGCGTTGGCGCACGCCCTCGGGGTGGCCATCTCCCCACAGCTTGGGCGGGATGATGCCCTGGTGCCGCTCGTCAATGGGGTCGCAGACGCATTGGCCTACCAGGTGGTTGCTGATGGCCCAACACTGCAAGTTATATTTTTCCAGCAGGTCTCGTTTTTCACGCACGTATTTATCGCTGGCCAGGGCCTTGTCCACTGCAAAGTGGTCGCCCCAGCAGGCCAGTTCCAGGCCATCAAAGCCCCACGCGCTAACCTTTTGGGCCAGGTCGGGCAGGGACAGGTCGGCCCATTGGCCGGTGAACAAAGTGACTGGTCGTGCCATTTTCATTTTCTCCTTTGAAAATAACTATGTCACCGCGAGCCAAGGCTTGAACGTAGTTCAAGGCCGCGAAGCGGTCGCCACCCCTGCTGAACGGGGATTGCTTCGCTTCGTTCGCAATGACATGCACAGATTCTATCCATGAGCCAAATTCTTATTCGGGGTAGTGAATGCAGTGAATGACAACTTTGAAACGATAGGGCTGTAGTTTAATTCAATGTGTTGAATTTGTAAAGCGCTGGGGTAATGCTGGGTGCGTCTCAAAATATTGGCGTTAGGGATAAGACATTGTTCTGTCTCTACCCTATGGCCTAAAAATTGGGATAGACCCGTACTCCTGCGGCCCGTTGGCCGGCTTACTTTTTACCCGGCCCGGCTATGGCCGTCCGCAGACCGGTCTGAAGGTTGCTCATCGTCTCAATGTGGCCCCAGTCAATGCCCAAATCAACAATTGTTTCAGCCACATAGGGGTTCTGGCAACCGCACGATTGGCGCACCATTAAAATTGTGGGCACATCCACTTGTTCCGGCACAGGTTTGCCGGTCAAAAGATTGATTAGGGGTTCAACGGCACAGTCACTTCGCAAGTGACTGTCACCTCTGGAGCATAACCCTGGCGACGGCCGGGTGAGGGCTTCCGTGGCAGCAAAAAACGGGAACAGACTGTTCCCGTTTTTTGTTAGCGTATGGGGAATCGCTTACAAAGCCGTTCTGGCGGTTTCTACCAACTGGCTAAAGGCCGTGGGGTCGTGCATGGCAATATCGGCCAGAACTTTGCGGTCTAATTCAACGCCGGCCTTTTTGAGGCCGTTCATGAAGTTGCTGTAGCTCAGATCATTCTGGCGGGCGGCGGCGTTGATGCGCGTAATCCACAGGCGGCGAAAATCTCGCTTGCGGTTGCGGCGGTCGCGATACGCATATTCCAGGGATTTCATCATAGCTTCGTGGCCGCGCTTGTACAGGCGATGCTTGCTGCCGCGTTGGCCTTTGGTAATAGCCAAAACTTTTTTATGCCGGCGTTGGGTCTGAGGACCTCCTTTTACTCTCACAATCCACCTCTACTTCCCGTTTGCATAAGGAATTAATTTTTGCACCCGTTTCCGCGTGCCTTTCGCGGTCACTTCTAACATGCTGTCAAATTGCACTTTGACTCGCTTGTGCTTTCTGCGGCGCAGGTGACTTTTGCCGATTTTGGTGCGCATCAATTTACCGGAGCCGGTATACTTGAAGCGCTTTGCTGTTGCTTTATGCGTTTTCATTTTAGGCATTGGCTTATTCCCTTGTATTAAAAATTCCGTTGTATCTCCCTACAAAGTTGAAGTGCGGCTGACAACGCCCGCACTCCAGTTATATGATTTAGCGCGTTATATTTTGAGCCTGGATAATTACTCAGAACCGGGAGTTAAAATCATTAACATGGTATTGCCTTCCATTGAAGGCAGCTTTTCCACTTCGGCGACATCACCCA
This sequence comes from Anaerolineae bacterium, assembly GCA_016931895.1. Lineage (NCBI taxonomy): Bacteria > Bacillati > Chloroflexota > Anaerolineae > Anaerolineae bacterium. The sequence goes on along the minus strand of JAFGDY010000088.1, from coordinate 6,984 downwards.
ATTCTTCGGCAATGCGCGTCATCAACTCCCTGGCCACCTCGGGATGGGTCACTTCGCGCCCGCGAAAACGAATCCGCACCTTAACTTTGGCCCCGCGCTGCAAAAATCGGCGGGCGTCGCGCAGTTTAAAGTTAATGTCGTGTTCGCCGGTTTTAGGACGCAGCCGAATCTCTTTGATTTCTACTTTGGTCTGCGATTTCCGCGCGTCCCGTTCGCGTTTTTGCGCTTCGTACAGAAACTTCCCATAATCCATCAACCGACAGACAGGGGGATTGGCATTGGGCGCAACTTCAACCAAATCTGTATCGTGCTCTTGGGCAATGGCCAGCGCTTTTTTGGTTGGCACCACCCCCACCTGGTTGCCCTCAAGGTCAATAAGACGGATTTCGGGCACGGTGATGTCTTCGTTAACTCTTCGTGTATCTTTTGTACTTATGGTGTGTTCTCCCCCTCAACAGGTTGGCCTTCACTTTAAGGTGGCCTTGATGAAAAGGGGCATCGGCAGCGACGCCCCTTTGAGTACACAATAAATAATCCCCAAAAATGAGGACACTAAAATTTACCACGTTAGTTAATATTCGTCAAGTTGGTGCTGGTCCTTTAAACCAAATATCTTGTTCAGGTCGCCGTGTTTGGTATGAATAATGCGGCGGGTGCCGGTTTCGCCGCGCAAAACCAGGGAGTGGGTTTGCGCTTCATGGCCATGGTATTGCACCCCGGCCAAAATTGGCCCGTGCGTTACGCCCGTGGCGGCAAAGAAAATTTGGTCGCTGGTTACCAGCTCGTGGCAGGTGAGTGTTTGCCGGATATTGAAACCGGCGGTTTCAATGGCCTCACGTTCTTCGTTGCTTTGGGGGGCCAGCCGGCCCAGAATGCCGCCGCCCAGGGCTTTTACGGCAATGGCCGCGGTGACGCCTTCGGGCACCCCGCCGATGCCCATGAGAATGTCTGCGCCGGCTTGCGGCGTGGCCGCAATCAGCGCCCCGGCCGTATCGCCATCGGCCCGCAGTAAAACGCGCGCCCCGGCGGAGCGGATTTCCTCAATTAAGTCATAATGGCGCGGGCGGTCCAGAACAATGACTTGCAGGTCGCGCACTGGCTTTCTTTTGGCGCGGGCCACCAGGGCCAGGGTCCAGGCGGCGGGCGCATCCATGCACTCCGGCACCAGGGCATGCGCTGCTTCTCGGTCTACGACAATTTTATCCATATAGATTGCCGGCCGGGGCGACCACATTGAGCCGCGCGGGGCCACGCTGACCATGGAAATGGCTCCGGGATGGCCGTGCACTACGGAGTTGGTGCCCTCAATGGGATCCACTACCACGTCCACTTCCGGGCCGTTGCCGGTGCCCACTTTCTGTCCGGTATCAAGAGGCGTGTGTTCGCCCAATCTGCCTTCTTCGCCAATAACAATGTAACCGTCAATGTTGATCATGCTCAAGGCATTATACATGGACTCGGTGGCCGCCCGGTGGGCTGCTTCCCGTTGGCCTAATCCTAACCAGCGCCCGGCCACCAGGGCGGTTGCTTCGGTTACTCTCACCAGGTCAAGGCCAATGTTGTGGTATGGAAATTTTTCTTGCATTTTTTCCCTCTTTGGATACAGGCGGTTATTACTCAATTGCTTCCAGTAAACCGGCGGCCTCCCAGGCCAACATACCCCCGCGCAAAACCCGGACCTTTTGATACCCCTGGTCCTGCAACAGATAGGTGGCGCGCGTGCTGCGCCGTCCCCCCCGGCAGACCATCACAATGTCACGATCATGGGGAAAATCAGGCGGTTCCATGAGTATTTTGGGTAGCGGGACAAGCTGCGCCTGGGGAATATGTCCCCGTTTGAATTCGCGGGGTTCGCGCACATCTATCACCAGAGGAGAGGGGTGATGGCCGTTGTATAGTTTCTGCCATAGGTCCTGGGGCGTTATGTCGGGGATGGTATCAGGCGGAATGTCGGGCAGCGAAATATCTTGCGGATAAGTTTGTTTGGGCAGGTTCTGACACTCTTTAAACACCCGCACCGGACATTCGTAAATGCAAATGGCCGGATCAAGAATCTTTTGAAACAGATACCCAATAACGTAATCTTCCATCAGCACGTGGTCGGAACCCAGCCGGTCATAAAAGCCGGTGGCTTGCATAAATAATCGCACCGGCTCCTGCACCTTCATTAAAAACAGGTCCCCGTTTCGGTCGCGGCAGAGGCGCATGACGGATTCCAGCATGTGAATGCCGCTAAAATCGCACTGGTTCACCCCCTGCATGCGCAGTAACAAAAATCGCTGCTCCGGGTGTTGGCTTAGGTGTTTGTGAATGGTTTCTTCAATATGGCTGACCGCGCCAAAATATAAGTCGCCCGAAATTCTGAGGATGCCCAGTTGCGGGCAGAAGGGGCGGCCCGGTTGGTGGTCAACAAAATGTTTGAACTCTTCATCCGGCACAACGGTGGAAACTTGGGGCACGCTGGTTTTCATGATATAAAGCGCAAATGAAAGTAAAATTCCGGCCAGCACGGCAAAGGCCAGATCCAGAAACAAGGTACCCAGAAAAGTGACCACCATGATCATGGCGTCGCCGCGCGCGCCGTACCAGATGCGTTTTATTTCGGCTCGGTCAATCATGCTGTAGGCGGTTACCATGAGCACCCCGGCTAAAGCGGCCCGGGGCAGGTAAGCGGCCAAAGGGGCCAGGGCCAGCATGCCCAGTAAGACAAATAGACCTGAAAAAACGCTGGACAGAGGGGTTCTGGCCCCGGCTTTGTAGCTTACGGCCGAGCGGGTGAACGAGCCTGAGCAGGGATACCCCGAGAAAAGGCCGGCGGCAATATTGGCCAGGCCTTGCCCCACAAACTCTTGATTGCTTTCCAGGCGTTGATCGGTTTGGGTGGCAATGGAGCGGGCAATTGACATGGCCTCAACCAGGCCAATAGCGGCCACGGCCAGGGCGCCCATGGCCAACTGGCTCACCAGTTCCAGATTAAAAAAGGGCAGTTCGGCAAAAGGGGGCAGCCCCTGGGGTAATTCGCCGATTACTGTTACGCCTTGTTGGTCCAAACTCAAAAACCAAACCATCACGGCGGCGATGATCATGCCAATTAAAGGCCCCGGTAGTTTGGGGCTGAATTTATACAGCACTACAATGAGCAAAATGGCGCCCAGGCCCAAAACCAGGGTGGCTGTATCCGTTTCCGGGAGATGGATCAAAAGGACGTGGGCCGTTTCAAGCAGCCCATGGTTGGGGTATTGTAACCCAAACAAATAAGGCAGTTGTTTAACGGCAATTAAAACCCCGGCCCCGGCAGAAAAGCCAACCACCACGGAATGAGAAACAAAGTTGACCAGGACCCCCAAACGAGCCAGGCCCATAACCGCTTGAAAAACGCCGACCATTACCGCCATCAACCCGGCGGCAACCATAAATTCGATGGTGCCGGGCGCGGCAATGGTTAAGAGTGAGGAAAGCACAAGCAGGGAAACGGCATTGGTGGGTCCGGTTTGCAAGTGGTTAGAGGATCCCCACAAGGCGCCCACAATAGCGGCAATAATGGCGGTGTAAAGGCCAACCTGGGGCGGCAGTTCGGCAATAAGGGCGTAGGCAATGGCCTGCGGCAATAATATCACCCCCACCGTCAACCCGGCAATGAAATCGGGCCGCAGGTTGAGCCGGTCGTAAGCCTGAAGGAGGGAAACAGGGCGTAAAAGATAACGGGCGATGTCCTGTAGATTGACCAGAACAAGGCCATTGCCCCGCGTGTTTTCCGAGTGAGCGGTCATGATTGCGCCGATCCAATGTTCTGCAATACTAATATTGTACCATCATTGGCATGCATCTTCAATAGAGTCGCCGGGCGCATTTTATCAATTATTGCTCACTTCTTCCAGGCCGGCGGCCTCCCAGGCCAACATTCCGCCTCGTAAAATGCGCACCTGCCGGTAACCTTTATTTTGCAGCATGCACATGGCTCGCGCGCTGCGCCAGCCGCTCCGGCAAACAACCACAATCTCCCGGTTTTGGGGCAGCGTGGAGGCATTTGCCAGAATTTTGGGTAGCGGAATGAGTTGAGATTGCGGGATATGGCCTTGTTTGAATTCGCGCGGTTCGCGCACGTCTACCACCAGGGGCAAACGGCCATTGTGTAATTTTTGGTGCAATTCTTCCGGCGAGATTTCGTTGACAGCCTCGGGGATGGGCATGTAGGTTTGGAGGGGACCATCGGTGAGATAGGTTTGTTTAGGCAGGTTCTGACATTCTTCAAAAACCCGGGCGTTACATTCATAAATGCAAATGGCCGGATCAAGCACCTTTTGAAAAAGGTGTCCAATAACATGGTCTTGGGTGAGAAAGTGATCCGGCCCCAACCGGTCGTAAAAGCCGTTTGTTTTCATAAAGTCAAGCACCGGTTTTTCCAGCCGCATCAAGAACAAATCCCCGCCCCGTTCCCGGCAGCGTTTTTTGATGGCCTCGAGCATCTGAATGCCTCTGAAATCGCATTGATTAACGCCGTGCATCCGCAAGAGTAAAAAGCGTTGCTCCGGGTGGTCGGTTAAGTGTTGGCAAATGGCGTCTTCAACGTGCTGAACCGCGCCAAAGTATAAGTCTCCGGAGATTTTAAGGATGCCCAGTTGGGGGCACGAAAGTTGGTGGGGTTGTTGGCGCACAAAATGGATAAAACTTTCGTCCGGAGTCACAGGAAACACCTCGGGCAGGCTGGTTCTCATTAAATAGTGGGCAAAAGAGAGCAGAATGCCCACCAGAATGGCAAATTCGATGCGCAGGAATAAGGTGCCAAATAATGTAGCCAGCATAATCACGGCATCGCCGCGGGCGCCCTGCCAGATGCGGATGATCTCTGTCCGGTCAATCAGGTAAAAGGCGGTGATGGTCAAAACCCCGGCCAGGGCCGTTAACGGCAGATAAGCGGCCAGGGGGGCCAGGGTGAGCATCACCAGAAGCACAAATAAGCTGGCAAATATAGCGCTCAACGGGGTTTGCGCGCCCGCTTTGAGGTTAATGGCGGAACGGGCAAACGAAGCTGCGCCAGGATAGCCGGAAAAAAATCCGGCGGCGATATTGGCCAGGCCCTGCCCCACAAATTCCTGGTTGCTGTCCAAACGCTGGCCGGTTTGGCCGGCTATTGCCCTAACAATGGCGGTGGTTTGCACCAGGCCAATGGCGCCAATGGCCAAAACGCCGGTGGCCAGGCGGCTAAGATATTCCAGGTCAAACAAGGGCAGTTTGACCAACGGAGGAAACCCGGTGGGCAGTTGACCGATGACCTCTACCCCGGCTTGATCCAGGCCCAGTAGAAACACCATTATAGAGGTAATGACCATACTAATGAGAATGTTGGGCCATTTGGGCGCCAATTTTTTGAGCAGCACAATGAACCCCATTGTGCTTAACCCCAGGATCATGGTTGGCCAATGAATGTCGGGCAAATGGGTCAGAATCTGGCGAAAGGTTTCAAAAATATTGTAGCTGGAAAATTCCAGGCCCAGCAGGTGGCGGATTTGTTTGATGATGATCAGAATGCCGGCCCCGGCGGTAAAACCAACAATAACCGAATGGGAGACAAAATTAACCAACATACCCAGCCGGGCCAGGCCCATCACCAGTTGAAACAGTCCCACCAGCACCGCGACCACGCCGGCGGCCAAAATGAATTCCGGGGTGCCGGCCGGGGCAATAGTCAACAGCACCGATAAAACCAGCAAGGAAATGGCGTTGGCCGGGCCGGTATGGGCCTGATAACAAGACCCCCACAACGCGCCGACAATGCCGCCCACAATGGCCGCGTACAGCCCCATAACCGGCGGCAGTTCCGCGATCAGGGTAAAGGCAATGGCCTGGGGCAGTAAGATAATGGCCACCGTCAACCCGGCCATCAAATCGGGCCGCAAGTTTTGGCGCTTATAGGTTTGAAAAAGGCGTAGGGGTTGTAGAAAATAAACGGGGATATGGTTCAGGCCGGTAAACATTGAGGACTACTCCGAACATCTTTATAATTAGCCCCCGTGGCTCGACCATCAATCTTTGATCCGTGGCAAATATTGCAGAATTTAGAGATAAGCTGATTTTGATCTTTGAGTACGATGAACATTATTATAGCGCAAAACAACGGATTTTTCAACTGGTTGAAACATAACGATCTGTGGGATACCAACTTTTGGGGACGAACCGAGTTTGGCAATGTTGAGCATGTGCAAACCGAACTGCCCCTCTTTGAAAGTTATTGCCGCCATCGTCGCCCTTTGCCCGAATTTGATGGTCAAACGGCTGATCTACTTTATCCCGACTTCAAACCTGTTCGCTTGCCCCCTGACTTTGATCTCCACCTTCAAAAACGAATGGCGATCAGAACAGGCTTTGTCCATTTCATTCGCTTCGTTTCTCCCATGGGAAACATCTCGATCTTGAATGAAATCTGGTCGTTGGATAAAAACCGCTGGGTTGGCGCCACTGTCCGAGCAACAATTGACACCCAAGCCCAACAACTCAACATCTACCACCATCCGGTTACGGCTAATTACTGCGCCAGCTTATTGCACAATTCGATTACCCTTTGGCAGAAGGTATTGTGCCTCTTGATACAACCTATGCCCAAACTCAACCATCCATTTGGCCTGCCGTTAAATTATTCGATTGTTAAATTGTCTACTTTGACAATGTCATGTTTCCATAATACAGAAAGTTGGTAACTATTTTGACAATGTTAGATTACTATGTCAAGTAAAAAAACAGAATAGAAAAATGGACAAAAAAGATAAAAGCGGGTAAAAAACAGACATGAACGATCAAAAAAAAGAGACGAGATTAAGCAATGGGGCCTAGCAGTTTGTCGGAGAGGAGAATTTGGTAGCCCATAACCGACAAACGGCGATCAATTTTACTCAAATAATCGGGGATGGTTCACAATTTAGTTGACACTTTTTTGAGCACGAAATAAAAATTGGTCGTTAAAATTTATCGGGTCCAGGCTATTTTCTT
>JAFGDY010000087.1 GCA_016931895.1 Anaerolineae bacterium | reverse complement strand
TTGCTGCAAATTTACCGCGAGGTCAAAGCGCGAGGCCGCACCATGCAATTTTGGGGCGACATCATCATGGCCCATCCCGAACTGGCCACCGCACTGCCCCGCGATGTGATTGCTTTGGAATGGGGCTACGATGCGGAGCATCCCTTTGCTGACCACGGGGCCAAATTTGCCGCTTCCGGCGTGCCGTTTTACGTGTGCCCTGGCACGTCCAGTTGGAACACGGTGGCCGGACGCACCGATAATGCCCTGGGTAATTTGCGCAGCGCCGCCGAAAATGGCCTTGAGCATGGCGCTGTGGGCTACCTCAACACCGATTGGGGCGATAATGGCCACTGGCAGCCTCTGCCGGTCAGTTACCTGGGGTATGCGGCCGGGGCGGCTTTCTCTTGGGCTTATGCGGCCAACCGCGAACTTGACCTGGCCGAAGTTTTGAGCCGGTATGCGTTTTGGGATGGGGCCGGGGTGATAGGCCGTTTGGTGTATGACCTGGGCAATGCCTATTTACAAACCGGACTGCTCACGCCCAATAGCACCAGTCTTTTCCATATTTTGCAAAACCCGCCGGAGAAAATTGCCGGTTATGACCAATTGACGGCTGCGAATTTGCAAAAAACGCTGGCCTACCTTGACCAGGTGCTGACCCCTCTGACCAAAGCGCAAATCAACCGGCCCGACGCCGACCTCATCCGGCGCGAGTTGTCCTGGGCCGCCGCCATGCTGCGCCACGCCTGCCGCCGCGGGAGGTGGGCCTTAGGCCGGGAACAGGATCAGGAGGAGATTGACTTGCGCCGGCAATTGGCTCAAGAGGCCGACCAACTTCTGGCCGAACATCGTAAAATCTGGCTGGCCCGCAATCGGCCCGGCGGGTTTAAGGATAGCCAGGCTCGGTTGGAAAAGATGAAGCGTGATTATGATCCTCAAACGTAGGATGCGGTCAGGGTGCCAAAAATCAGGACGCCGATAAACGCCGGTTTTGTCTTTCTTGTCTGAGGCACTTATCTGCGTCTCCTGGAATGGATTATGGAAACCGGAAGCCCCCCCATCATTTCGGTTAAAAGTTTGGTTAAAACCTTTAAGGTCGCCCGGCGCGAGGAGGGACTCACTGGCGCGGTCAAATACCTTTTTTCCAGGGATTATGAGGTGGTCAAGGCGGTTGATGGGATTAGTTTTGACATCTTTTCGGGGGAAATGGTGGGCTACATTGGCCGAAATGGGGCGGGCAAGTCTACCACCATCAAAATGTTGACCGGCATCCTGGTTCCGTCCGGGGGCAAGATTGAGGTGAATGGCCTGACCCCGCACCAGAAACGCTCGGAAAACGCCCAAAACATCGGGGTGGTGTTTGGCCAGCGCACGCAATTGAATTGGGACATCCCCGTCATCGAGACGTTCCGGCTGCTCAAAGAAGTTTATCAGATCCCCACCACAACCTACCGCCAGAACCTGGGCCGCTTTTCAGACCTCTTGGGTCTGGCTGAATTGTTGAAAAAGCCGGTCAGAAAACTGAGTTTGGGCCAGCGTATGCGCTGCGATCTGGCCGCGTCTTTTTTGCACAATCCCAAAATTGTGTACCTGGACGAGCCGACGATTGGTTTGGACATTGTGGCCAAAGAGAGTATTCGGGGGTTTATTAAATCCATCAATCGGGAACAGGGCACCACCGTTATCCTCACCACCCACGACCTGGAAGACATCGAGGACATCTGCGAACGCACCATCATTATTGACCAGGGTCGGGTGGTGTATGATGGCGGCATCAAAGAGATAAAGGACAAATTTGGCCGGTACAAAATTCTTACTTTTGAGGTCAAAGACAGGCTCTCAGGTGTTTTGGCTGCTGCCTGGCCGCCCGGCATGGAACTTCAGGAAACCGGCGAGCATCACTTCAAGGTGCGGATTGATCGGGACTTGACCTCTGCCTCGGAGGCAACACAATACATCATTGACCAATACAGTGTGTTAGATATTAGCATTGAGGAAACCAGTATCGAGGCGGTGGTCAAGAAGATTTACCAGGAAGGCTGGCATGAGGCGGGTTAAGTCTATCAGGAAATACCTGATCCTAACCGAACAGGCGCTGCAAGCGGCCCTGGCCTACCGGATGCGATTTTTTATCTCGTTGCTTTCGGGATTGGTGCAGGCGTTGGTGCTGTACTACATCTGGCAGGTGGTTTACCTTAAGCACGACGAACTCAATGGTTTTACGCTGTCGCAGATGGTCACTTACGTTTTTATCAGTTACGCTGTCAAAAATCTGTATAGTTTTTATACGGAAATTGGCATTTCCAGCAAAATTCGAGATGGCAGCGTGGCCATGGAGTTGATTAAGCCCTTGAGTTATCAATGGGCCAGATTTTTTGAGTCGTTGGGGCCGGTGGTGATCGAAGGTATTCTCATTGGCTTGATTGTTCTGGGGGTAGGCTTTGCCTTTTTCAAAATAGACGGCCCGGCCAACGGGGTCGCGGGAGGGATATTTTTGGTCAGTTTGGGCTTGAGCGTGTTGGTCAACTTTTGCCTCAGTTACATTGTAGGCCTTTTTTCCTTTTGGACAACCGGCATGTTTGGCTTGGTCAACAGCAAACGTTTTATTGTTGACTTCTTCTCCGGCAGTTTGGTGCCCCTGGCTTTTTTCCCGGCGTGGTTAAAAAATGTGGCCTTGGCCCTGCCTTTTCACGCCATTGTTTATTTGCCGGTGTCCATTTACTTGGGCCAGATTGAGGGGCGGCAGATGTATTATGCCCTGTTGACGCAATTGATGTGGGTGGTTATTTTGTGGACGTTGGGCCACGTGATGTGGTCGCAAGCCTCAAAAAGGGTCACTATTCACGGAGGATAGTTTGATCAGATACCTCAAACTCTACGTAAGGTTGTGGGCCTTAAGTGTTCAGGCGCAGATGGAGTATAAGGTAGATTTTATCCTGGGCAATGTCACCACCATTTTGGGCCAGGTGGTCGGCCTGGCTTTTGTGTGGGTCATTTTTCAAAACATTGGCGACCTCAACGGCTGGACTTTGCCCCAGATCATGCTCATCTACGGGATTGCGGCCCTGCCGTTTGGCTTGGTGGAATTATTTTTCAACGGGCCGTGGCGGCTCAATTATTTGGTCAGAATGGGCGAATTCGACCGCCTGCTGGTTCGACCGGGTGGCCCTTTGTTCTTTTTGTTGAGCAGTGAAGCAGCCCTGCACGGTTTGGGAGATTTTTTTACCGGGCTGGTGATTATCGCTGTGGCTGCAAACAATCTCCACCTGTCCTGGACGGTGGCCAATATCGGCTTTTTAACGCTGGCCGTGGCCTGTGGTACCCTCATCTATGTCTCGATATATTTGGGCGCCGCCACTACCGCTTTTTGGTTTATTGGAGCCAGCACCTCGATTATGTACTTGGCGCACAGCCTGAGGAATTTCTCCACGTACCCGCTGACCATCTACGCCAGGCCGATCCAAATTCTACTCACCTGGATTGCGCCGTTTGCCTTTACCAGCTTCTTTCCGGCCACCTTTCTTTTGGGCGTAAAGACATACTATCCTTTTGTTTTGTTCATCCCGGTCATCGCCGTTGTTTGTTTTGGCCTGGCCTATGGTTCTTGGCGGATTGGGCTGAACCAATATCAGAGTACCGGCTCATAGTTTACAGAGCCTTCATTGTTAAAAAGAAAGGATCATCCTTATGTACAAATTTGGACAGGAAGAACTGGAAGCCATTGGCAAGGTGATAGAAGCCGGTTGGCTGTTTCGTTACGGCGGCGAGCCAAACAGCCTGCACCAGGTGGAACAATTTGAACAGAAATTCGCCGCCCGCATGCAGTCGCCTTATGCGGTGGCCGTTACCGGCGGCACGGCGGCGCTGGTCTGCGCCCTGGTGGGGCTGGGTATTGGCCCCGGCGACGAGGTAATTGTGCCCGGTTACACCTTTATTGCCACGGCCGCTGCCGTGGTTGAGGCGCGGGCCGTGCCGGTGATTGTCGAAATTGATGAAACGCTGACCCTGGACGTAAACGACGTGCGCCGGAAAATCACGCCGCATACCAAGGCCATCATCCCGGTGCACATGGCGGGTATCCCCTGTAACCTTGATCCGCTCCTGGAATTGGCTCGGGAACACAATCTATACGTCATTGAGGACGCCTGCCAGGCGGTTGGCGGCGCATACAAGGGCCGGCCCTTGGATAGCTTGGGCGATGCCGGAGCATTTAGTCTCAATTTTTACAAGATCATCGGCGTTGGCGAAGGCGGCGTGGCCGTAACCCAAAATCGCGCCGTGTATGACCGGATGCGTATGCACCACGATTGTGGGGTCAGTTTTTGGGGCGAGGATATTCCTGAAGATAAACCCGTTATCCCCGGCATCAACTACCGCATGAACGAAGTGCTGGGCGCTTTTGCCCTGGTGCAGTTGGGCCGTCTGGATTCATTCCTGGCCGGTATGCGGCCGATCAAACAGCGTGTCCACGATACGGTGGCCGGCTCTCTCACTCCCGCCCCTACCAACGACCTTGAAGGTGATTGCGGCACCACCCTGCATTTTCAATTTGATACGGTGGAAACAGCGGCCCGGTTTGAGGCGTTGTTGAATGAGCGCAATTTGGGCGCGGTGCGGCCCATCAACACCGGCCGCCACATCTATGCCAATTGGGAATTTATTATGAACAAAGCCAACGTCAGCCCGCAGTGGAACGTGTGGGGGCCGCCCCACTACACCGGCCAGGTAAAGTACGCGCCGGATATGTGCCCCCGCACCCTGGACATTACGGCCCGCACCGTGGCCCTTGACACCAATCCCTTCTGGACCGAGTCTGAGGTCAACACGTTGCTGGATCATCTGTTTGCTGCGGCCAGGACGCTGTAGAAAGAAGCTCTCCTGCTATGGCCGATATGCTGGTTAAATTGTACAACTTACCCCCCCTGGAGCCGGTGCTGGCCCGGCAGCGAGAGGAAGGCGTGGAGATTCGCCGTGCGCTGGCTGCCGAAAAACACATGGTCATCAACTGGGTGGCCAAACGCTTCAGCCCCTTGTGGATCAGTGAATGTGACGTGGCTTTTGCCCAAGTGCCGATCGCCTGCCTGATTGCCGTTGACGCCGCTCAGCGCCAATTGTTTGGCTTCACTTGTTATGATGCAGTATGCCGGAATTTTTTTGGCCCCGTTGGCGTTGACGAAGCGCAGCGGGGGCGGGGCATCGGCAAAGCTCTCCTCTTGAAGTGCCTGCACGAAATGGCGGCGCAGGGATATGCCTATGCCATTATCCCCTGGGTGGGGCCAAAGGAATTTTACGCCAACTTGGTTGGGGCCATTGAGATTGAAGGCTCCGAGCCGGGCGTTTATGGGACGTTATTGAAATACTAATTGGAGGTAAAAAATGAGACCCTTGAGCAAAGTTGCTCCCGATTGGTGGGATTACACCACCCTGGACCGTGAAATTCTGGATGAGGCGGCCCGGCTGACGGCCGATGATCTCTTGCAGCTTTCACGGCCCGGTTTTACGGTAAAGTTCTATCACACCATCGAAGATTTTTATCTGGCCGAAGCCCTGGAATACATCACCGCCTGGAGGCAAGCCACGGCCGGCCAACCGGCCGGTATTTGCGGCCCCATTGGCCCTACCGAACAACTGCCGCTGGTGGCCCGGCTGGTAAATGAATTGGAGCTGGATCTGTGCCATGCCCATTTTTGGGCCATGGATGAATGGGTGCTTGATGGGCAGTCTGTGCCCGTCACCCACCACCTGAGTTTTGAAAAAGCGGATCGGGAGTTGTGTTTCAATCTAATCCGGCCAGACCTGCGCATGCCCGAAGAAAATTTGCACTTTCCCCGCACCGACCTGAGTGAATACCTGGCCAGTTGGGACCAGGCGCGCTGTGTGGTGATGCAGGGCGGCCAGGGCGAAGTAAAACATTGGGCTTTTAATGATCCGCTCCCGCGCCAGGGCCAATACAAAAACGCTCCTCCCTCGCCGGAAGAATACCGTAAACTGACCACCCGCCTGGTTGATCTGCACCCGATGACGCTTATCCAAAACGCGCGTACCTCTGGGGGCGGTGTGGTGCAAAACGTGCCCGGTCAGGCGCTTACCGTTGGCCCGGTAGAAACATGGAAAGCGGAAAAGGTATCCATTTGGCATGCCGGCGCCCACGATAACCCGTTTGGCATGCGCTTGACCACCCTGATGATCTCCAAAAAGATACCCGACAGCGCCGTGCCGATGTCGTTGCTGGCCGATCATCCCCATGTGCAATTCAATTTTTATCGTCCCAATATCGGCGTTTGCACTGCCGAAATGCACTAACATCCCTTGGACTTAATGGCGGGCTGGTCAGCCTGAAACGCCGGAAACCGCCCCAACTGTAATCCGATAATAATGGCCGAGCTATACTGCTCGGCGTCAAATGGTTTATCGGTGGGAAGTATCTGGTTTGAGTGAACCACTTGCAAGAGCCAAAATGTCAACAGAACCTAAACGTTCAACCCCATAGGTAAAAGAGAGCTTGAAATGATTGGAAATTTGAAACACTATCAGGCTGAGGTAGAGCAGGAACTCAAAACCAATATTTTGCCGTTTCATATAGCCCACACCCTTGACCGGGAAAATGGTGGGTTTTACGGAAGCCTCAACAATGCGTTGGCAATCAAAAAGGATGCCCCCAAGGGCTTGATCCACAATGCCCGGCTGCTGTGGACGTACTCGCACGTTTATCGCGTTTTGGCTGACCCCGTTTATCTTGAAACGGCTGATCGGGCCTACCATTACCTGCTGGACAATTTTTGGGATGATGAATGGGGCGGATTTTTCTGGTTGCTTGACTACCGGGGCCAACCGATTAAGATGCTCAAGATGACCTACGGCCAGGCTTTTGGTATTTACGGGGTTTCAGAGTATTACCTGGCCACCGGCCATCAGCCAAGCCTGGCTAAAGCCCTTGAAATTTACCGGTTGCTTGAACAACATTGTTACGACCGCCAGGCGTCGGGCTATTTTGAAGGAGCGCAGCGGGACTGGTCGCTGATGGGTGGGCTGAAATTGGGTGAAGAAGATGTGGCGGCGCAAAAGTCCATGAACACCCATCTACACCTGATGGAAGCCTTTACCAATCTTTTGCGGGCCGGGGATGATGCCGGCCTTAAGACCAAACAAAAAGAGTTGATTTTGGCGACGCTTGATCATATTATTGATCCGGCCACCGCTCACTTTAAGCTGTTTTTTGACGAAACTTGGCGCTCACTGTCTGCTCAAGTTTCTTATGGCCACGACATTGAGGGTAGTTGGTTGTTGGTGGAAGCCGGGGAGGTGTTGGGCGATGACAACCTGCTGGCCCGCCTTAAGGACGTGGCCCTGAAAATGGCCCAGGCCACTTACGAAGAAGGATTTGACGAGGACGGCGGCCTGTTCTACCAGGGCGACCCCACCGGCATTATTGACCCTGCCAAACATTGGTGGCCCCAGGCGGAAGCAATGGTGGGGTTTTTGAGCGCCTATCAATTGAGCCGTCATCAGCCGTTTCTGCAAGCGTCTCTCAAAAGTTGGGACTTTATCAAACAATATCTCATTGACCGGGAGCATGGCGAGTGGTTTTGGGGAGTTGACAAAACCGGACGGCCCCTCAACCGGGAAAAAGCCGGAATGTGGAAAAGCCCCTATCATAATAGCCGGGCCTGCCTTGAAGTGAGCCAAAGAGTGGACAAAATTTTAAGCCACCAGGGAGATTAATGACCACTACCACTTTCAGCCATCAAAGAGAAAACTTGCTCCAGTTTCAGGCCGAACACCCTTGCCAAAAAATCACTGTAGCTAATGTCCAATGGGAATACCTGGTTGGCGGTAAAGGGCCGGAAACCCTCTTATTCTTGAACGGGGGGTTACGAATTGCTGAAACCGCTTTTGCCTATGTTCAGTTATTTGAACCCGCTTATCGTGTTATTGTCCCAACTTATCCTCCTCTTTGGCATATTGACGAAATTGTTGATGGGATTGTGGCTATTCTTGAGCAGGAACAAATCCAAAATGTGTTTGTGTTAGGGCAATCCTATGGCGGTATGGTTGCTCAAGTAATGGTTCAACGGTATCCGGCCCGGATAAAGAAGCTTGTTTTGAGTAGCGCCGGTCCCCTTTCCGCACCACGCTTACAGCGAGCGGCCTTGACGCTTATCTTGGCCCTTGCCCCAATGTTGCCGGGTAAAATGGTCAAGAACATTTACCAGAAGAGTATTTTTCAAATTTTGTCTGTGCCGGGAAATCAGCGAGATTTTTGGCAGGTATACCTTGCTCAGATTTTTGAGAAGCGTTTGAGCAAAGCAGACGTTCTGAGCCATTTTCGTACCGGGGCCGATACGTTAAAAAAATATGGATATGACCAGGTGGGGGGGAAACCCTGGCCCGGCGAGGTGTTGGTTATAGGTGGAGAGAATGATCCGGTGAGCACAGAAGCCGATAGAACCAAGATCGTAGCTTTTTATCCAAATACCCGGCTCAAAATTGTGGCTGATGCCGGGCATGCAATCGTTCTGTCAAAGCCCAATGAATATGCAGCCAGTATAAAAACATTCTTTGCTCAAAATTGAGAAAATCCGCCCAACAAGGCCAATGTTGCGGAGTGTCAAAGCAGGCTTTTGGTGAGGTGATATGGCCTGTTCTGGCGTTTTAAATGGGGGCAAATTGCCCTGGCAAAGTAGATTTTTCTGGGCAGGGCGTTTTGTTTGGGTAGGGCCTCGTCTGATGGCAGCGACTGTTCGTGTAGTTGCTGCTTGGTAGGGTTAGCTTGTGAAATTTTACCGTCTACATATCTCCCACCCATAACTTCCATACAAATGATTTCAAATTGCAAGCCAAAGCAGGCGGAAGCCTGGTCTACAATACTTCCGATTTTGATTGGAAAAAACTCCTGCAAGCCCCCGATGACCTTGCCCAAAACTTGGTTCACTATCTCAACGGTTACAGCCCCGAAGTGCAAGACATCATTGAAAAGTTCGACTTTCGGCGTCAAATTAGCCGCTTGCAATCATCCAAACTGATCTACCCCATCATGCAACGATTCCTTCGGGTTGACCTGCACCCCGCCGAGGTAGACAATCATAACTGATCCGTAGATTTAGCGAGCAATACACCGAAACAGCCGGTGAACACTTCACCCCGCGTGAAGTCATTTGGTTGATGGTTGAGTTGATCTTCAGCGAAGATGACGAAGTTTTGCACGTGCCCCATAAAATCCGTAAAGTCTACGACCCCGCGTGTGGCACCGGCGGAATGTTGTCGGTGGCCAGAGAGTATATTATCCAGCGCAACAAAAAGGCCAATGTGGTTCTCTTTGGGCAAGAATTGAATCCCAGCGCTTATGCGGTTGCCAAATCCGATATGCTATTGAAAGGGGAAGACCCGGACAACATTGTATTTGGCAACAGCTTTAGCGATGACGGTTATCGCGGGCAAACCTTCAACATCATGCTCTCCAATCCTCCTTTTTGCGTCTCCTGGAAAAAGGTTGAATGGATCATCAAACAGGAGCACGAGAGCCAGGGGAAAAACGGACGTTTTGGAGCCGGGTTGCCCCGCATCAACGATGGCGCGCTGCTCTTTTTGCAGCACATGCTCAGCAAAATGGATAACGAGGAGGGCAGCCGCATTGCCATCATTTTCAACGGCTCGCCGCTGTTTACGGGCGATGCCGGCAGTGGTGAAAGTGAAATCCGCCGTTGGATTATAGAAAACGATTGGTTGGAAGGTATTGTGGCCCTGCCCGACCAGCTTTTTTATAACACCGGCATTAACACCTACATTTGGGTGCTGACCAACAGCAAGAGCAAAAAACGCAAAGATAAAGTACAGTTGGTGAATGCCGTTGATTTTTACCAAAAGATGCGCAAAAGCCTGGGCAGTAAACGGCACCAAATCAGTGAGGCTCAAATTGCGGAGATCGCTGGCATTTACCGCCGGTTTGCTGAGGAAGAAAATTGTCGCATCTATCCCAAGCATTTCTTTGGCTACCGCAAAGTCCGCATTGATCGTCCCCTGCGCCTCAACTTCCAAAACACCCCGGAGCGAATTGCCCGCTTGGAAGAACAATCAGCCTTTCAAAATTTAGCCAAAAGCAAAAAGAAAATTCCTGCCATCCGTGAAGCCGATGAAGCCGCCGGGCGGGAGCAACAGGCCGCCATCCGGGCGATGCTGAATGATTTGCCTGCCGGGTTGATAGATGATCGGGCCAAATTTTTGAAAGTGTTGCGCCAAACCGCCAAACAACATCAGCTCAAACTCAGCCCCAACCTGACCAAAGCCATTGTGGCCGCTTTAGGTGAAACCGACCCTGCCGCCAAAATCTGCTTTGACAAAAACGGCAAACCGGAGCCGGACACCGACCTGCGCGACTACGAAAATATTCCCCTGCCGGCAGGAGAAGTCGGGCTTTTCCAAAAAAGCCCGACTTCTGAAACCGCCGAGCCAGATAAAGAAGTTGAGCTTTTTCAAAAAAGCTCAACTTCTGAACTGGGCGACTCCTGGCTGGATGAAAAAGTACCGCTCACCGAAGACGTGTGGGACTATTTTAACCGGGAAGTAAAACCCCACGTGGACGACGCTTTTATTGACACCAATTTTACCGATGAAAAAGACGGCCGGGTGGGGCGTGTGGGCTACGAGATTAGCTTTACCCGCTACTTTTACCGTTACCGGCCGCCCCGCGAGTTGGCCGAAATTGAGGACGACATCAGAACGCTTGAGCGTGAGATTATTGATTTGTTGGCCCAGGTTGGCGGTAACGGGATAAATCCAGAAGTCGGGCTTTTTGAAAAAAGCCCGACTTCTGAGCCAAACGATGACGATGACGGGGTGAGGGTTTAATGGGAATTAAACCGTACCCAAAATACAAGCCATCCGGTCTTGATTCAATTGACACAGTGCCGGAACATTGGGAAATACGTCGGCTTAAACATATTGCGGCTACCGCATTTAGCAATGTGGATAAGCACTCAAGAGATGAAGATATTCCTGTTAGGCTTTGTAACTATACTGACGTGTACTACAACGATTTCATCACAGCAGATTTGGAGCTAATGCCGTCTACCGCTTCACCAAGTGAAGTGCGAAGATTCGGGTTGAAGCAAGGGGATGTAATTGTTACAAAGGATTCCGAGTCTTGGGATGATATTGCAGTTCCTGCTTTGGTTACCGAAGAATTCAAAGATGTCGTATGTGGGTATCATTTGGCTCTCATTCGACCACATGAGACTCGGGTAGATGGGCGTTATTTATTTCGATCATTTTCTTCATTTGGAATTGATGACCAATATAAAATGGCGGCAAATGGTATCACCCGTTATGGATTGGGAAAATATGACTTGGATAATTCCTTGTTCTTGATACCCCCACTTGCCGAACAACAAGCCATCGCCAACTTCCTCGACCAAGAAACCGCCGTGATTGACACCCTCATTGCCAAAAAACGCCAACTGATTGAACGTCTCCAAGAAAAACGCACCACCCTTATCAGCCACGCCGTCACCAAAGGGCTTGACCCCACTGCGCCAATGAAGGATAGCGGTGTCGAGTGGCTGGGGGAGATTCCTGAGCATTGGCAGTTAGTAAAGATTAAATTTATTGCAAACCCAAGGGGAGATGCTATCAAAACAGGTCCTTTTGGCAGCCAATTGCTTTCATCAGAGATGATGTCCGGTGAAATTAAAGTTTACAACCAGCGAAATGTCATAGATCGCGATCTTACTCAAGGTGAAAACTACATCTCAAAAGAGAAATATGCAGACCTGCGGGCTTTTACCGTGTATCCTGGTGATATTCTTATCACAACACGTGGTACAATCGGGAGATGTGTGATTGTACCAGATGATGCAGAGTTGGGTATTTTACATCCTTGCTTAATGCGTATTCAACCAAATCCTCAAAAACTCTTTTCTAGGTTTCTTGTTCTACTTATCCAGGACAGTTTCCTGATTCAAAGTCAGCTTTTTGAGATGAGTAACTCAACCACTATTGAAGTTATCTATTCTGGTACTATGAGAGAGGTCAAAATACCTCTTCCTGACATTTCCGAACAAATAGCCATTGTCGCCTACCTGGATCGGGAAATTACTCACCTTGGCACTCTCATTGAAAGAGTTGAACAAGCTATTGAACGACTAAAGGAATACCGCACCGCTCTCATCTCAGCCGCAGTCACCGGCAAAATTGATGTGCGGGAGTAACAAGAAGTTCAACTTTTTTAAAAAGTTGAACTTCTATTTTTCTAACAGCCAATGACCAAAACTATCTACGTCTCCGGCGAATACTATCACCTCTATAATCGCGGCGTAAACCGCCAGCCAATTTTTTTTACCCGGCGCAATTGGGGCTTTTTCATTCAGCGTTTGGCCGACTATTTTCAGCCCGACCTTGTTGACATCATCGCTTATTGCCTGATGCCCAACCATTACCATTTGCTGGTTCATCTAAAAAGTGAAAATTTTAGCCACGCGGTGATGCAACCTTTTGGTACATCCTATACCAAAGCCATCAATAAAGAACAACAGCGGGTTGGGTCTCTTTTTCAAGGACGGTTCAAAGGTAAGCACGTTGATAATCAAGCTTACTTAACCCATTTAACCCGGTACATTCATCGTAATCCCGTTGAAGCCCGTTTGGTAACGTCACCCGCAAAATGGGTTTTCTCCAGCTACCAGGATTACATTGGATTAAGGAACGGCAAATTACCCAAACCCAATATCATCCTGGCTCAATTTGCTTCTGTAGCTGACTATCGCGCTTACGTAGAAGATCAAGATGAAGATGATAAAATTATAGAGCATCTGCTGTTTGACTGAGATGGGTTTAGAAGTTTAGAAGTTCAACTTTTCTAAAAAGTTGAACTTCTAACCGGAGAAAACAGGATGGACATCAGCGAAAAAGGATTTGAAGACCAAATAGAAGAACATCTTCATACGGCGTATGGTTTTCGCCAACGCAATGGCCGCAAGCACAACCCCCATTACGACCTGAAACATTGTGTTGACCCCGACATACTGCTTGAGTTTATCATCAACACCCAAAAAGAAGAATGGCAGCGGCTAAAAGAACAACACGGCACGGCGGTTGTCCCCAAATTCCTCAGCCGCCTGGATAGCCAGATCAGGCGGCGAGGCACCTTACACGTTTTGCGCAACGGCATCAAAGATTTTGGCTGTTTTTTTGAACTGGCCTATTTTCAACCCGCCACCACGCTTAATCCGGAACACCAAGCCAAGTTTGCCCAAAATATCTTTTCGGTGATGCGGCAGGTGCAATACAGCGCCAAAAATAACAACAGCATTGATCTGGTCATTTTTCTTAACGGCCTGCCCATTGTTACCATTGAACTCAAAAACAAACTGACCGGGCAAAACGCCATCAACGCCATTTTGCAATACCAGCGTGACCGCGACCCGCGCGGCGAACCCTTGCTTTCTTTCAAACGCTGCCTGGTCCATTTTGCCGTAGATGGCGATAGCGTTTATATGACCACCCATCTCAAGGGGCAGGCCACTCATTTTTTGCCCTTCAATCGAGGTGATGATCATGGTGGGGCGGGCAACCCCATCAACCCCAATGGCTACGCCAGTAGCTATCTTTGGGAAGAAATCCTGGCCCCTGCTAACCTGCTAGAATTGGTCGCCAGCTTTATTTTTGTCGAGGTTGACCCCGATGATGGCGGTGAAAAACTCATCTTTCCTCGTTATCACCAATGGCACGCCGTGCGTCACCTTCTGGCCCAGGCCAAAGAACATGGGGTTGGACATAACTACCTCATTCAACATAGCGCCGGTAGCGGCAAAAGTAAAACCATTGCCTGGCTCTCTCACCGGCTGGCTTCTCTGCACGATGCCCACAACCAGCGCGTCTTTGACTCCGTCATCGTTATCACCGACCGGCGCATCCTTGATAAACAGCTTCGCAACGCCGTTTTGCAGTTTGAAAAACAAAGTGGGGTGGTGCAAGCTATTGACAAAGATAGCCAACAATTACTTGAAGCCCTTGAAGGCGGCAGTGAAATTGTGGTTACTACCTTACAAAAATTCCCGGTTGTCATTCAAAAAATTCAGGAGCTTGAAAAAGAAGAAGCGGGCACAATTGAAGCCTTTGAAGGCGCGATGCGGGGACGCCGTTTTACCATTATTGCCGATGAAGCCCACTCTTCCCAAAGCGGCGAAACCAGCAAGAGTATTAAACAGGTGCTCTCGGTAGATGATGCAAGTAGTGAAAGAAGTCCAACTTTTATTAAAAGTTGGACTTCTGATGCTTCTGACGAACTGGCTTCTGATGAACCGCTAACGGGTGAAGACCTGATTAATGCCAGCATGAGCAAGCGTGGCCGCCAGCGCAACCTTAGTTTTTTTGGTTTCACCGCCACCCCCAAACAAAAAACCCTGGAGCTATTTGGCGAAGAACAACCGGACGGCAGTTTTCAACCCTCTCACCTCTACTCGATGCGTCAGGCCATTGAAGAAAAATTCATTCTTGACGTGCTGACCAACTACACCACCTATACCACCTACTTCAATTTGCTCAAAAAAATCGAAGATGACCCGCGTTACCCCAAAAGCAAGGCAATTGGGCAAATGAAGCGTTACGTCAGCCTGCATGAGTTCACCATTGCCCAAAAAACCGAGATTATGGTTGAGCATTTTTGGGAAACAACGCGCCATCGTATTCCCAACCCCGCCGGAAAGGGGCAGGCTAAGGCAATGGTCGTCACCCGCAGCCGCTTACACGCCGTGCGCTACAAACTCGCCTTTGATAAATATCTCAAAAAGCAAGGTTATGATATTGCGGCGCTGGTCGCCTTCTCTGGTGAAATCGAAGATAGCGGTAAAAAATATACCGAGGCAAGTATGAACGGCTTCCCCGACACGCAAACAGCCGGAACCTTTAATAAACCCGGTTACCGTTTTTTGATTGTGGCTGAAAAGTTCCAAACCGGTTTTGACCAGCCGCTGCTGCACACCATGTATGTGGATAAAGTATTGACCGGCGTCAACGCTGTGCAAACATTAAGCCGTCTTAATCGCACCCACCCCGCCAAAACCGAGACAATGGTGCTTGATTTTGCCAACAAAGCTGAAGATATTCAAAAGGCGTTTCAGCCTTACTACGAAACCACGCTACTCAGTGAAGGTAGCGATCCCAATAAACTCTACGATCTATATGATACGCTGGCCGATTTCCAACTCTACACCCCCGAAGAAGTTGCCGCAGTAGCCGAACTCTTTCTGCGGCAAGGCGAAAAGGCCAAAAATTTACAACCCCTACTCCGTACTGTTGTTACCCGCTTTAACTATTTAACCGACCCGGCCCGCCAAGATGAGTTTCGCCATTATCTGCACAATTACGTCCGCCAATATGCCTTTTTGTCGCAGGTTATGCCCTTTCAAGATGCAGATTTAGAGCGACTTTATTTATTATCCTATAAAACCTCAGCCTATGGCTGAGCGACTCGATTAGGTTCGACGGTTCCGGCGTGAGT
>JAFGDY010000086.1 GCA_016931895.1 Anaerolineae bacterium | reverse complement strand
GGGAATGTCAAGATATCCCCCGGCAAAACAGATCAGATTCGCCCCGTTCTCCCGAGCCGCCTCCATAGCATTTTGCCACACCAATTCTTCATTGGCCCGATAAACATTGGGTATGAGAAGGGCTATCGTTGGACGATGTTTGTTATTTTTTGACATTAGAATACGCCTAGCATACACTTTCGACTAAGTGTCTACCCGTATAACTATTCGAGCTTTCAAACTCAGTAACTTGGCGGGCAAAGTAACTACACTCCCAAATTACAGATAGGTTCTAGATTGGTTGGGCTAATCAAATATGAATGCTGATAAACTTTGCCAATTTAGGTAAGCGCCAATTTCTGGCATTCAGCGCCCATACTGACAATGTCGGGAGTTTCGCTTAAGTTGCATAAGGCTAAACCCGGTATGTCATTCGGTATAATTTTATCAGATTTTGAGGGACAATAAAACCTTAAAAATCAAGGGGTCTACTTCACTAATTAAGTATGATTTTCAATCGTATCTACTGGAATTATGCCACAATGCGAACTTCTGTTGATCGCGCGGGGCCGGTACTTCCCCGTGTAACCAATTCGGGTTGAATCAGGACCTGTTTGATCTCGTTATTGATGCCCTCCAGCCTATCAACTAATATTTGCCCTGCCTGGTATCCCATCGACCGGGATGGAAAGCGGAAGGCAGTTAAAGGTGGGCTGATTATCTCGGCTACCTGATCGGTCGTTAGACCCACAACCGATATATCTGCCGGGATGCGCAGTTCCAGCGTTTGTATGGCATTCAGCACGCCCCCAATGGCCGCATCGTTAGCCGTAACAATAGCGGTGATTTGAGGCTGTTCGTCTAACAAACTAAGGGCCGCAAGTTTGACATCTTCTGTGTCCATATAGGTTTCGCGAAAAAACCGCGGCAGCTCATATTTGAGACAGGCCTGGGAATAGCCCTCGGCTGCTCTGACTGTGGGGGCATATCTTTTACGTTTTGGATCCGGCACAATGGATATAAAGCCAATATTTCTATGCCCCAGGTTGAACAAATATTTGACCGCATTCACTACCAGTATTTCAAAATCCAGGTCCACATAACTTATGCCGGTATTGTCTTCGCAGTGGCCAATAGCCACAAACGGTAGCTGATGGTTGCGTAGTAGTTCCACGCGCCAATCGACCATGCGTAATTCCATTAAAATCATTCCGTCGGTTTGTCCACTACGGTACATCCCCAAAAGACTGGTTTCAGTCATAGACCGGGTAATCAGGTTCAAGAAGTAATTTTTTTCCTCGCATGCTTCCGTTGCCCCTACAATGAATTGCAGGGCCAGGGGGTTAAAAGCAGCATAATCTCGCGGATAGAGCATGGAAATGGTTCGACTTTTCCCCGAAGCAATCTGCCGCCATTGGGTTTGGGGAGTATACCCCTGCTCTTCGATAATTTTTAGAACGTGTTTGCGAGTTTTTTCTGAAACATCCGGTTTATTGTTCAGAATTCGGGAAACAGTGGCCAGCGAAACCCCGGCGGCCCGGGCAATATCGGCAATAGTCAGTTTCTTATTCAAGGATAATCTCCACTTTTTTTGTAGGGATAAATTCCGTAAGCTTTACCGTAAATGCTTACGAAATGATGTATTGTCATAAAACATTAGCGGATTTAGCATATCACGGTTTAGAATATCTGTCAATGGCTTAGATAATCTCCAGGGCATGTTCAAAGTCCAACATCCCGGAAGTTCGTGCCGCTTTGTCCAGAAAAAACCACAAACATCAAAGGTTTTTTGGCTTCTTGAACGTTATATAGAGCTTCCGGGAAGTTTCCTCAATTAGCCCTTGACATTCAAATTAAAGTGTGGTATGCTTTGTAAGCATTTTCGTAAATGCTACCGGTAGCATTTCCAAATAATTGTATTAATCTTGCAGAAGTGGAACGGATGCCTTTCATCCAAACGGTATCATTCATACCAAATATCTTAAGTCTCTTCAAAAGGAGGTGCGCCCCAAAAATCAATAAATGCTTTTTTAAACCAATAATATTTCTTACAACTCGTTCAATATTCATTGAAAGGAAAGAGAAAAAATGCCTATCAAAAAGCTCGTTTTAACTCTTTTTGCACTTGTACTGATTACTGGTTTGCTGGCGGCTTGCGGCACTCAGGCTCCCGTTACAGTAGTTGTGACTGCTCCGCCGGAAGTGGTTGAGGTTGAAGTTGAGGTCACGAAGATTGTGGAAGGGGAAACCGTCACAGAACAGGTAGTGGTGACCGCCACGCCCGAACCGACAGTAAGCCCCTATGACGAAAATGCCCCCATCACGGTCTGGATTGATGCGGATCGTCAAGCCGCCTTTGATGCTTACGTTGAGGCCCATCCAGATAAAGCCGATCTCCTCAAGGCGGTGACGGTTGACCGTGAGCAGTTCCCGGCAAAAGTTCTGCTGTTCAACAATACTAACCAGGGCTGGCCCGATGTGGTTTTTGCGGAACCCCGTCTTGTCGGTCGGGTGGCCGATGACGCGCACCATTTCCCGCTTGATCTGACGGATTGGGTACCCGCCGACGTAATCAACAGCTATGCCGGGATAGATGCCTGCACCTTTGACGGCAAGGTCTACTGCCTGCGCCATGACCTGGCCATGTTTGTGTTGTACTATAACAAACCGCTCATGGACGAGTTTGGTTACACTGTGCCCACCACGTGGGAGGAGTTTCAGGATCTCAGCGACAAGGTGGCCAAGGAACATCCTGACTATTATCTGGGGACCTGGGGGGATGGCTGGACGTTCATCAGCTATTTTGATGCCAGCGGTTGCCCCTCGCATGAGTTGGTTGATGACAGCACCCTCAAAATCGATATGACAGACCAACGTTGCGTCCGCGCGGCGAAACTGGTTGACCACATGCTGGCCAACGGTACGATGTTCAATACCGATTATTGGTCAGCCGAATGGGCGCAGATCGTCTCGAGTGACCATCTGTTGACGCTGTGGGGGCCGGCCTGGATGTTTGGCGTCTTTGGCGGCAACAAGGATAGCTCCTGGTATAAGACATCTGAAAATCAACTCGGGGTTGCCCCGCCGCTGAAATGGGAAGATGATGCTGAAGCCCAGACTCCGGCCATGGGTGGCGCAGCCTGGACTGTCTCCAACCATACCAAGAATCCCAAACTGGCTGCGGATTTTGTCCAGTGGGTCACCACCTCCCCTGATCTCTGGGCAGGGACCACCAATTTCCCGGCGTACGAACCCATCCAATCTCTGTGGCAGGAAGCAGTGGCGAGCAATCCGCTCTTTGCCAACGACCCCTTCCCAGTCTATGCGCAAGCCGCCACCCAGATTACGCCACTCGACAAGTGGCCGCGGTTTGACCTCATCGCCCCCTTGAGTGAGGTTGTTAAGACAGCGTTGACCGAGGAGATAACGGTCGAAGAGAGTCTGCCGCAAGTGGCAGAAAAGATCGCCCCGCTAGCGGAAACGCATGGGTACCAGGTTGTCACTAAGTAGTGACGGCATTGGCTAGTTTCAAGTAATTCTTAGACGCAAGTGAAGGCGGGGCGTATTTCGGAATACTAAGGATTGGAAATAAATTACTTCCATAATGCAGAGCCAAAATAAGGAACAATTTCACCCCTAAATGCGAAAGTTGTCCTAAACTAAGTTTGGGCTTAATCCTTAGCCCTAAGGCTCACAGAAATGCGCCCTGCCCTCCATCTTCTTTCAGGGAAGATGCAGCAGTCCACAGGAGCTTTCCTTGACTAATCAAACAGTATCCCCCCTTTTTACTGCGGCGAACAGGCCGCGTATCCCGGGTTTTTCCCGCTGGCGGCGGCATTTGTCTGCCTATTTATTCGTGTTGCCATATGTTTTGGTCATGTTGGCTTTCGGTCTTGGCCCGGGTCTCTACGCCCTATTGATCAGTTTCGCCGATTTCAGCGCCGGTGTGCCGGACTATTTTGCAGCCGGGTTTAGCAATTACCATACCGTTTTTAATGATTTTCGCTTCATCTTTACTTTTGGCAACATCGCAAAGTTTTTGATAATCTCAGTACCGCTCGGGATTGCCATGGTGGTAATATTGGCAATATTGTTACAAATGCGCCCTGGATCGTTGACCACAGGCTTGCGCACCCTCTATTTCATACCCGGCGCAGTGACAGGCCCCATCCTGGTGCTGGTTGCCATTTTTATGCTGGATCCCAGTATCAGCCCTTTTCAGAATTTTTTAAAGGGCATGGGCTTTGACATGCTCAACGATGTAATCTACCCTCGCAGCTTGCCATTGATCTTCACCCTTATGGGTTTCTTCTCCGGCGCAGGTCTTTGGATTGCCATTCAATATGGCGCGTTGGAAGGTCTTTCAAATGAAATTTTGGAGGCGGCCACCATTGACGGTTGTAATGTATGGCAGAAAATTCTGCATATCAAACTGCCGCTCATCCGCCCTTATATCATTTATCAATTCATTTTGATTTTTGCCGGGAATGTGCAATTGTTCGTGGAACCTCAGATTTTGGGCAGTAACGCCAACGTTGGCGTTGGCGCCAATGTGCCCATGGTCTGGTCGCCCAACCAATTGGCCTACAACTTCGCTTTTGAGATGGGAAACTTTGCTGCCGCTTCTGCGCTGTCGCTGTTGATGCTGGTAATTGGACTGGGGGCCGCCTATGTGATAATCAGCTGGACCGGTTTTTTCAATATTGAAAACTAATGGAGTTTCGCATGTCGCAATTCAATCAGATGTATTTTGACTCTCGCCCAACTATGCGGCAGAGATGGAAGCTTCTCTGGAAGAGAAGCACCGGCGGCGAAATTGGAATCTTTGGGTTTTGCCTGCGCTGGGCGGTGTTGTTGTTGTTTGCTGTGTATTTCGTCGTACCCTTACTCTGGCTTGTTCTGGCGCCTTCTAAAAGCGCGCCGGAACTTCTTGAGCTGAACCCCCTGGCCTTTGGTTCGCTCCGCCGTATTTGGGAAGCATGGCAGAGAATTATGGAGTATCAGGATGGCGAAGTGCTGGTATGGGCGTCCAATTCCATCCAATACGCGATATGGGCCCTGGCTCTGTCCCTGGCCGCTTGCATTCCCGCGGGCTACATTTTAGCCGCAGCGCGCTTTCCAGGTCGTCGTCTATTGCTCTGGCTGACCTTGATTACGATGTTGCTGCCACCCTCGGCCCTGGTCTTGCCCTTATTTATGGAACTGAATCTGGTGCATTTGATTAACACCAAGTGGGCTGTCATTTTGCCGTCAGCCTTCTTCCCCTTTGGCACATACTTGACCTATATCTACTACGCCTCCAGCCTGCCTCCGGAATTGCTCGACGCGGCGCGGGCAGACGGTTGTTCCGAAGCGCAAGTGTTCTGGCACATCGCCTTGCCGCTGGCCACACCCCTGTTGGGCTTGCTGGCCTTTATCAATTTCACCACGAATTGGAATAATTTTTTTGGCCCCTATGTTCTATTGAATGACGATACGCTTTTTAACCTTCCGGTCGGGCTGCAGCAGTTTGTCGCAGCCACATCCGCCATCCGCCCCGGATTCAATCCCAGCCCCGGTGTCTACGTTGGTTATCAACAAGCCGAAGCCGCCTTATTCGGGTTGATCATGATAGTGCCCGTGGCGATTGTATTTCTGGTCGCTCAACGCTATGTCGTTGGGGGCGCGTTCACCGGTTCAATCAAAGGGTGAGGCGGCCTGGGGGCTAGAGTCTGAGTTTTTAAACGATGATTTTAGGAAGGAGATTCGTAATCCTTCCGGACAGTATGAGGCTGACTGGAGTCTGGTTTCGGCAGACATTCTGTTAACCATCCTACCGGTCATTGTGGCCTGTTTGACGGGCCGGCAATTCATTGTCTCTGGAATGACTTCCGGGGCTGTTAAGCAACAAGTGTAATCCAACCACATCGCACCTAGGAGAAAATCCCAATGAAACAGGCCAATGATTTTTTGATTGACATATTGGATTTCGACGCGCCGGAAGCAGTAGACGACACCCTTTGGCGGGCTTGCCGCCCGACCGGCATCAGTCGCGCGTCGAACGGTGATGTTTTTCTGATTATCCCCTTCCAGGCCCAGAAAAAGGGATTGGTGGTTGAGGCCAATTCGGAAATTGCCGGAAAAGAATACAAGCTGCGGGTGCGAGCTTATGGCGATAACATCATACGCCTGTCAATAGCTTTTGAGGATGCGTTGCCCGATGATGACAGTCCCATGTTAGAGATGCACGATTCGCTCGTTGTTGAAGTCTTGTCGGTGCAGACAACGGACAGCGGCTGGGAAATCAGAGACAGCCACGACAGGCTGCGAATGCAGGTCAACGTAACCGAACCTCCCATCAAAATGTGGAGCGATCTTCAACCCCCGCCTGACGAAACATTGGACATTGAGTTATTCCCCGACGGCAAAACAAGCGTCCCCCTAATGGCCTACGACCAATTTTTTCCCCAAAAACACGATTCTATGGCGATGGCCTTTGTTGAACGGGCGGGTATTCCCCATCGGGCGCTCTTTTCCTTTCACGCCCAGCCCAACGAGAAATTCACGGGAACCGGCGAGCGTTTTGCCCGGCTGGACCTGGCCGGGCACACGTTTACCCTGGAAAACACCGATGGTCTTGGCGTCAACAACCGCCGTGCTTACAAAAACATTCCTTTTTACCTGACCAGCCGTCCGTATGGGTTATTCATCCATTCCTCGGCCCACATGCGGCTTTCTTTGGCCGATATTTCCACGCGGGCGGCCCAAGGGCTGGTGGAAGAACCGGGATTGGATCTATTTATCATCGGCGGCGGCACGGTTGAACAGGTGGTATACAACTATCGCCGTTTGACCGGCTTTCCCCAGGACGTGCCTGTCTGGAGCTACGGTACCTGGATGTCTCGGATGACTTACTTCTCCGCAGAAGAAGTGCGGACCGTGGCCAAAAAACTGCGGGAAGGTGATTTTCCGTGCGACGTACTCCATCTCGATACAGGCTGGTTTGCCAAAGATTGGGTGTGTGAGTGGGAATTCAGCCGGGAGCGTTTTCCCGGTCCCGAAACGTTCATCAAAGACATGCGGGACGATGGCTACCGTATCACCCTATGGCAAATGCCTAATTTAGGGCCGGGCAACAAACTTTTTGAGATGGCGGTTGAAAAAGGTTATGTGGCTCCCAATCCCGCCCAAAAGGGAAAGGTTATTTCTGAT
>JAFGDY010000085.1 GCA_016931895.1 Anaerolineae bacterium | reverse complement strand
GCATGCCACAAGCCTGTTTTTTACCTTTTTACGAAGCTATTTTGTCCCTTTTCCCCCTACGGTATGTCCCCAGCCCTTTACGCTTACTATTTTTTGATAGCTTATTTATGTAGGGGCGGTACCATCCTCCAAAATTGACGGAATCCGCAATCCGCCATATAGTCAGCAAATTACTATTTTGGGGGAGATTATTGTATGGCCGATCATCTGTTTACAACCGGCCTTGTGCTTGGATTTGCCATTGCCGCCCCGGTTGGCCCCATTGGGGTCTTGTGTATTCAACGCACCTTGAACCTCAGCCAAAGGCACGGTTTGGTCTCCGGCCTGGGCGCGGCCACTGCCGATGCGGTTTATGGCAGCATGGCCGCCTTTGGCCTGGCCCTGCTGACCGATTTTCTCCTGGCGCAGACGGATTTTTTGCGGGTGGTGGGCGGCGTATTTTTGGGCTACCTGGGCCTTAAAACGTTTCTGGCCGGTATCACCACGGATTCAGTCTCAAACTCCGCCGAATCGCTGGGTGGGGCTTATCTATCAACCTTCTTTTTGACCTTGACCAACCCGATGACCATTCTTTCGTTTGCCGCCATTTTTGCCGGCGTGGGCCTGGCCGAAGCCGAACGGAGTTACCTTTCGGCCGGTCTGCTGGTGCTGGGGGTCTTTTTGGGGTCCGGGTTGTGGTGGTTGCTGCTGAGCTTTGGCGTTGGTCTTTTTCGCCGCAGGTTTGACGCGCGGATGTTGCGGTGGGTCAATAAAGGGGCAGGCGTTATGATCATTGGTTTTGGACTGGCCATCTTGTGGAGTTGGTTGAGCGGATTTATTTAAACGTATTGCTTGTTTGTTTGAAGGAAGATAATTTAGGGGTCACAAAATCAAGTTTGGCGCGTAGAACGAGGCCAATGGCCCCGTTCCACGCCAAACTAACAGGTTTGGTTATCGCAAAATAGCATAAGTGATTTGCAATTGCACCGTCACCGTCACGTCGCCGGGGGAGATGGGACCGGCCCCGCCGCCACCCAAGCCGGAGGCGGCGTAGGATTGTTCACTGACGTAATAGGCGCCCTGGTCAATCACCTCACTGATGCTGACCACTTCCCCCACGGCCACGCCGTTCAACTTGGCCAATTCTTGCGCCGTGGCCTGGGCGTTTTCCACAGCCTTGGTCCGGGCCTGGGATTTTAGCCGGCCGGTGTCCGACAGGCGGAAATCAACGCTATTGATACTATTGGCCCCGGCCTCGATGGCCGCGCTCAGAATATCGGTCACTTTATCCAGATCGCGAATGGTTACCTGCACGTTGTTGCTAACCTGGTACAACACCTCGCCGGTGGGACCCTGCGGGCCGTAAGGCCGGTCAACGTAAACGCTGTAGTACGAGGTTTGAATGTCTTTATCCGCAATCCCTTCGCCCTTGAGCGCGGCCAGCAGGCTGTTCATATCCTGGGCCGCTTTATCGGTGGCTACTTTGGCGTCTGGGTCTGATACCTGCACGCCAATAAAAGCCTGGGCAATGTCGGGCGCGGCGCTGACCTGGCCTTCGCCGACCACGGTAATGGTGCGCGGCAGATCGGTTTCGGCTCGTAATTCGCTGGCTTCGGCCACCGGCAGGCCCACACGGACCAAACCCAGGGCCAATACACCAACCAGCACTAATAGTCCTATCCCAAGGATAGAGAGGCTAAAACTTTGAGGTTTAATTTTCATAGGTTATTTCTCCTTGATGATGCGTATTTTGATAGACGTTGTTTGGGAATAAACAGTTCTCGAATCAAAAAGGATACGGTGAACCGCATCCCCTATCTTCTATCACTATTTTACCACACCTGTTAGCATTTTGCCGGTTTGCCACCCTACTCCCGGCTGATAGTGAAGGCGACGGTTAGGCGTCATCTTATCAGCGGTTGAGTTTCACACACTAATTTTGACGAGATGGTTCACCTGTGAGACAATGGGGCGTCAAAATTAGAGATGAGAAATGAGCGTTTGAAAATTAGAAATAAAAAATCGGCGTTGAAACTTACGGTGGGGCTGGTTGGCCTCACCTTGACCTGGGCGGCCTGTACGCCTGTTCATTGTCCGCCAGATTGCGTTGGGGCCAACCTGGCCGGGGCTGACCTGCGCCAGGTCAACCTGGCCGGAGCTGACCTGCGCCAGGTCAACCTGGCCGGAGCCAATCTCCAAAAGGCCAATTTGAGTGGAGCTAACCTGAGCGGCCCTTTCCAACAACAGGGCGTTGACTTGTCTGGCGCAAATTTGGCCGGAGCAAATCTGACCGGGGCTAACCTAAGCGGGGCCAATTTGAGCCAGGCCAATCTCCAGGGTGCGGACCTCAACCAAGCCAATCTGCATGGAACCATCCTGATGGGCGCTAAAATTGATGACACAACCCGGCTTGAGGCGAAATGGCGCCTGGTGGGGGACATTGTCAACAACGGGGGTAGAGGCCGTGATTTAAGCGGCGCCGACTTGAGCGAGGCTAACCTTTGGGGCGTTGACTTGAGCGAGGCCAATTTAAGCGGCGCTTATTTGAGGTGGGCTAATTTAGGCGAGGCCAATTTAAGCGGCATAAATCTGGAAGGGGCTGATTTGAATTGGGCCAATCTCAGCGGGGCCAATCTGAGCCAGGCTAATCTAAATGGCGCGGACCTGAGATGGACGGATTTGCGTTGGGCTAATTTGAGCGGCGCCATGATGGCGGATGGGGTTGATGCCCGTGGCGCGTGGCTGCGCGGAGCCAACCTGGCCGGAGCCAATTTTGATCGAGCCTGGTTGAGCGGCGCGATTATGCCGGATGGCTCCAGGCATGAGTAAAATTTGACATTTCTTGTGGAAGAAATACGGAGGCTGGCGGGTCTGAACACACCGCGCCCCAAGAAAGACTAATGTTTAGATGGCCTTGACCGGAAAACGCATTTATGTTGGCTTTGGTTTTGGCGCCATTCAGGCCGGACTTTTTCTTTACGAGGCTTTTGGCGCTGCTGCCTTTGGGCGATTGGTGGTGGCTGAAGTTATACCGGAGGTCGTGGACGCCGTTCGCCGGGCCGGGGGGTATTTCTCCCTCAACATCGCCCACGCCAAGCGCATCGAGCAGGCCAGGATAGGGCCAATAGAGATTGAAAATCCGGCCCAGGCCGCAGACCGCCAGCGCCTCATGGCGGCCATTGCCCAGGCCCAAGAGATTGGCACGGCCATTCCCAATGTCACGGCCTACGTGTCGGAGGGGCCGGGCAGTCTGCACCGCATCCTGGCCCAGGGGCTGCGGCAGAAGGTGGTTAAGGGGGGGCCGCGCGCCGTAATCTATACTGCCGAAAATTACAGCCACGCCGCCGAACTTTTGCAAGAAAAAGTGCTGGCCCAAATTCCACCCTCTGAGCAGCCGGCAGTTTGTTCTCGCGTGCGGTTTCTCAACACCGTGATTGCCAAAATGAGCGGGGTTGTGGCCGACCCTCAACACATGCGCCAGGCCGGTTTAACCCCTATCACGCCCAAAAGTCAACGCGCTTTTTTGGTGGAATCCTTCAACCGGATTCTGATCTCAAAAACCCAATTTGACGAAAAAGAGGCGTCTTTCCAACGAGGCATTGGTATTTTTACGGAAAAGGAAAATCTTTTGCCCTTTGAAGAAGCCAAGTTTTATGGCCATAATGCCGCGCACGCTCTGGCGGCCTACCTCGGCGCTGTCAAAGGAGTGCAGCGCATTGCCGATTTACAAGCAGCGCCGGGCGTATTTGCTTTTTTGCATGCGGCCCTGGTTGAAGAAACCGGCCAGGCCCTGATCCGCAAATACGCTGGGCTTGACCCTCTCTTTACCGAGGCCGGTTTCCGTGAATTTGTTGACGATCTCCTGGAGCGGATGTTCAATCCTTACCTGCAAGATACCGTGGAGCGGGTGGGGCGAGACCCGGCCCGCAAACTGGGCTGGGAAGACCGGCTCATTGGCGCTATCCGCCTGGCTTTACAACAAGGGATACAGCCTCGCCGTTACGCCCTGGGGGCCGCGGCGGCCCTGGCCATGCTGGCCGGAGAAAAGCCGGACCTGGCGGCACACCCGGAAGCCTGGTTAAGCCCCCTGTGGCAGCCGGCAGCGCCGGCCAAACAGGAGCAAGTAGCTGTGTTGGCGTTGGTTGAGGAGGGTCGGCGGCGGTTAAAGCGATGGATTGAATCCGGGTTCCAGGATTTGGAAAGCTTGTTCAGAGATAATCTAAGGCTTGGCGGCTAACTGTTCCTCAATCACCTGCTGAAAAACTGCAAAAGGCTGCGCCCCGGAAATAAAAACGCCGTTGACCAAAAAACCGGGCGTCCCCTGCACCCCTAACGACTGAATGGTTTGCGACTCCCGCATCACTTGATTGGTGTAACGACCCGTAGTCAGGCATTCTCGAAAAGCATCCATATCCAGCCCTATCCCCCCGGCCAATTTAACCAGATTATCCTCGGTCAGGGAAGTGCGGTTTTGAGCCTGATCAACAAACACCTGGTTATGAAAATCCCAAAACTCACCCTGCTCGGCGGCACATTCGCTGGCCTCGGCAGCGCGGACAGAGTCTGGGCCTAAAATGGCCAGGTGTTTATAGGTAAAACGAACTTGGCCGGGGTCAATATATTCCTGGCGCAGTTGCGGCAGCGTCTCGGCGGCCCAACGCCCGCAGAAGCCGCAGCGAAAATCACTGAACTCAACCACCGTTACCGGCGCATTGACGTCGCCTAAAAAATGGCGGGCGTCGGCAAGGAGAAAATCCATAATGGTTGGTGTTGGCTGCTGTTGAATAGTTTCTGAGGGAGCGGGCGGGGCCGCTTGCGCCGCCGCTGCGGCTGCGGGCGTGACCATTACAGTCACCACCACTTCTGCCGGGGGCATCACCACCGGGCGTCCCATAAAACCAATGGCCACGCCCACTCCAAACACGGCTATCAGCATAAGGGTCAAATACAAAGGTTTGATTCTGTTCATCAGTTTGGTCTCCTCGCGGGAATTCTGTTTAGAAAATCTTCATCTATTTTCATTAATTCTGCGTGAATGTCAATAAATTTTGAACATACCGACATTTGGCTTATACTGTAGGGCCAAAATGGGTAAAGCAAATTCCGCCAATTACCCGATGACAACAACCGGGGCGTGTGCTAAAGTAAGAAAGTTGATGGCTGATGGAGCTTAAGCAATACTGGCAGATCTTGTGGAAACGAGCCTGGATACCGGCCCTATTGGTGGGGCTGGTGGGGGCCATAAGTTGGTTGACCGCCCAAACCCCGCCCACCACCTACAACACCAGCATGCGTTTTACGGTAGGCGTTAAACCGCA
Organism: Anaerolineae bacterium; assembly: GCA_016931895.1. Lineage (NCBI taxonomy): Bacteria > Bacillati > Chloroflexota > Anaerolineae > Anaerolineae bacterium. The sequence continues at coordinate 1,484 of JAFGDY010000085.1, read as the reverse complement.
AGAACTGCCGGAGCAATATAGTTACGACAGCTACTATGCCTGGCTCTCTTCGGAATATCTGGCCGATGATCTGACGGCCATTGTCGGCAGCCAGGCCTTTGCCGCCGACGTTAACCAACGATTGGCCGAAATGGGCAGCCCGGCGCAAATTCCGCCAGGGACTATTGGCGGGGTGACCATTGCCGAAAAGCAACACCGCATCTTGCGCTTAAACCTCAGTTGGGGCAACGAGGCCGAACTGGCCGACATTGCCCGGGCGATTGTGGTGGTGATGGAGCAAGACAGCCCCAAGTATTTAACCCAACTGGGCACGCCCGGCGCGCTCATCAAGGTCATTGACCCGCCCTCACTCCCTACGGCCAATCCTCCCGCCCTCACCCGGCGCCTTGATTTGCCGGTGCGCCTGCTGTTGGCCCTGGCCGCCGGGATAGCGTTGGCTTTTCTGTTGGATTATCTGGACGACAGCGTGCGGGGCGGGTCGGAATTGGAAGCAATGGGTATTCCGGTGCTGGCCGAAATACCGGGGAAAATAGCAAATAGCAAATAACAAATTTGCGATTTGTAATTTGCAGAAGGAGTGTTATGGAAATCACCGATTATGTCAGAATATTGCGCAAACGGGGTTGGATTATCGTGGTGGTCGCATTTATTGCTGCCGCCAGCGCCTATGGGTTTAGCAAAATGCAAACGCCTATTTACAGCGCCAGTGTGCAGCTTAGCGTTAACCCGGCCCGGCTGGATTGGGGGTTGAGCAATACTATCAAAGACCTGTTACGCAACTATGCCACCAACCTCCGCACGCACACCATGGCCCAAGAGATTATTGACCGTCCCAGCGGCGATGTTGGCCCATTGGATATGAGTTCCGAACAATTGCTTGGCAAATTGTTCGTCAACCCGGATTCTTCAACTTTTACCCTGCAAATCGAAGCCCGCGACGAGGACCCCCAGGTGGCCATGCACATTGCCCAAACCGCAGCCGAAGTTTTTGTGGCCGACCGCGACGCCTGGAACCAGCGCCAGGACAAACGCGACCGGGTGGAAGTGACCATTGTGGACAATGTTTACAACCTGGGTTACGAGCAATACTCCCCTAAAACTAAAATCAATACCCTGGCCGCAGGCTTATTTGGGGTCCTGGTGGGCGTGCTGGTTGTCTTTTTTTTAGAATGGCTGGAAACGGACATCATCCGTACCTCGGCCGATGTGGAGCGAGCGATTGGCGTGACCGTTTTGGGCGCTATCCCGCCCACCTCCGGCGACCCGGCCTCTGCCACCGATAAAAAACACCGCCAGCTTGTGCCGCGACTGCGGGGCACCAATTAAAGATACTCCCGGACCCTTACCAACACATAAATAATCAAGTTGCTACCCTTTAGTCGTCGTGTCATTCCGAAGGTTCCATAAGGCCGGGGCCTTATTCAACCGGAAAAGAAACGAATGGGGGGGCACCCCCCAAGCCCCCCGGCCTACCGGCAGTTTCT